>JBCDLQ010000084.1:0-7598 GCA_039414335.1 Pseudomonadota bacterium
CAACTGATTCCAGCATGTGGTGCTTGGGTTTTGCGCCACGTTGCCGCTGACGATGCTGTTGCTCAAGGTCGCCATGACCTGATCACTGAAATCACCGCTGAAGGCCGCGCCAACGCTGAGCGATCGATTGGCGCTGATCGTGCTGTAGGCGATGCTGATCGTGGCGCCGGAAGCGGGTGTGGAATGAATCGCGCCACCGGCATTGGCCAGGTTGTCATAGAGCAGTACGTTTTCCAGTTCGGCGCCTCCCGTATTGAAGAGGGCGCCTCCCAGTGCGCCACCATTGGTCGCCGAGTTATTCATGAGCGCCGTACGGCGTAGGGTCAGCTGACCTTCATTGCTGATGGCGCCACCGGCGAAGCTGGAGCCGAGCTGCAGGAGCGCATCCTCGATCAACAGGTTGCCCGCATTGGTGATCAGACCGCCGGTTCCAGCGACTTCCTGATCGCCGCTCAAGGTGAGGCCGCTCAGGCTCAGGCTGCCGCCTCCAGAGACCGAGAACAGGCGATTGGCACCCACGGCAATCAGTTCCGACTGTCCGACGCCCAGGCCGACGAGCTCGATATCGGCAAACACTTCGATCTCACCGAGCTCCTGACGGAACAGGCCTGAGGAAACCGCCACGCGCCGCGTGCTGCCCAGGGCATTGGCTTCCTCGACCGCGGCACGCAAGCTGCAGCGGCCGCTGGCATCAGCGCACAGGCCATCACCGGGATTGGCATCCGCGCTGTCGTTGGGATTGCTGCTCACCACAAAGTCGGCGTTGGCGACAATGAAGCGTTCCAGCGTCACCGCGTTGATGTCGTTGCGGTTCGGTTCACCAGCAGACAGGCGGGCTTCACTAATGAGCCTGGTTCCTAATGCCAGATCAGGCGGCGGCAGCGTCGTGATCGTGATCAGGCGATCGATCGGTGCCAGCCCACCTTCCGGGCCGCGATTGATCGGGTTCAGGTTGGGCAGGGGGCAGTTCAATATCCCGGCGCTGTTGCTGCAGCTGGCCCCGTTGATGCTGAAGACCGTCAGTCGCGGATCCAGCTCGACAACGAGTTCAACGTTCGTTGCAGCGATTCCGGCGGTTACCTCCGGCGCCAGATTGCTGACGGCAATGCCGAACACGATCGGCTGGCCCTGCTGAGCTTCCTCCATGCCCGAGACCTCGAATACGTTCAGATCGGTCATGGGAATGACCTGGACATCGAAGCTGGCCGTGCCCAGTCCGCCCTGGCTGTCGGTGATTTCGGCGAAGACCGTGCGCGTGCTGCTCTGGCCGTACAGATGGCTGCCGTTGATCTGGCCATCGCCGCCCCGATTGATGTCGATCAGGGGACCCGTGATGGTGCCATCCGAGAGAATCTCCCCTTCGCTTTCGATCGTACCGTCGCCCCAGTTCAGGCTCAGGTTATGACTGTCTTCCTCATCGGGATCGAACAGGCCAATCACCAGGTCGTGTTCGAAGCCCAGCCCGGCAGTCAGTTCATTCTGTTCCGTGGGAGCAGTCAGTTGCGGCGCGTCATTCACGGGTAGAATCTCGATCGCCACCGTTTCTGGTGCTGAAGTAAAGATGCCGTCGCTGACCGTAAAGCTGAAGCCGTCCGTGCCGTTGAAGTCCGGATCTGGCTGATAGTTGGCCACCCCATCAATCAGCGTGATCTGACCGTTATTGGGCGGTGTAGCGATCGTGAAGCTGAGGTCCTGCAGCGGTTCCCAGGGGTAGGTGTCGCCAATGTCCGGATCGCTGCCGTCGAGCAGGATCGGCAGGGTCTGGTCCTCGTTGCCGAGCGCGCTTAAGCCTGGCGTGGCCTGAGGCGGCCGGGAGTTTTCCTCGATCTGGACGAAGGCGGTCGCGGTATTGCTACGAACCAGCTCGCCGTCAATGCGAAGACCGTCACTGGC
This sequence comes from Pseudomonadota bacterium, assembly GCA_039414335.1. Taxonomy (GTDB): domain Bacteria; phylum Pseudomonadota; class Gammaproteobacteria; order Xanthomonadales; family Wenzhouxiangellaceae; genus Wenzhouxiangella. The sequence continues at coordinate 1,894 of JBCDLQ010000084.1, forward strand.
AAAGTACTCGAAAGAATCAACGCCGATAAAGTTGTTCTCCGAGCGATAGGTAACCTCTGCCGTGGTCGACGAGGTCATGGTCACCGGGTTGGCCGAGAAGATATGCAGAATCTCCGTGTTGTTATCCAGCACGAAGAAGGAGGTCGAATTGACCGTGACCGTCTCGGCCACACCAAAGTCACCGATCACGAAGCAGTTCACGCCAGAGCAGTCCGACTGGGACTGGCCGGCGAACAGACCCTCCTCCGTAAAGCGTTGGATTCGGTTGTTGCCGCGATCAGCGATGTAGAGAATGCCGTTCGGGTCGATGGCAAAACCCTGAGGATTTCTGAATTGCCCGGGCGCATCACCGACGGCGGGGCTGCCGCAGAAGGCGTCGGTGCAGGAATAGCCCAGGCTGCGTTGGCGCACCGTGTCGCATACTGCCGCGTCACCGGGTGCCGTATCGACCGTGCAGCGGCCATTCCAGCCGATGTAGCTGCCGCTGACAAAGCTTGAAGGGCCGATGTCGCGGTCGATGCTTGATGGGCCGAACTTGTGGATCTGATGGCGGCTGAAATCGCTGACGTAGATGTTGCCGAAGGCATCGACGTCCATGTCCCAAGCCTGCCCAAAGTCGCCTTGTGTTTGGGCCACCGGCCGGCCAAGCCGGTCCAGGAAGAGGGCGGCGTTGTTGCCATCGCTATCTCGGGTCAGAAAGTCGAAGACGTAAATCTTGCGTGTATCGGTGACATGGACCAGTCCGAAGGGATCGATAGCCGCATCGATCAGGCTGCTCTGAATTGGCGTCCCGGAAGGCAGGGAATCGACGCGAATGACTTCGATACCGCCGGTGAGATCAGCGGGAATTGTGATCAGTCGCTGAGTGCCGCGGCTGACCCAATAGATAAACGGATCGGGGTAGCCCGGCAGGCCGCCCGGATGGAAGGATAGCGTTCGGGGCGAAGCGTTGGTCTGGTTGCCGAGGAAGGTCTCGGCCTGGAGCGCTCCGTCGGGCCCGAAGCGCGCGAGTCGGACCTCGTTCGTATCGAGGCCCGTGCCGCTGCCGTCGCTGTTGCACTGGACCCGCTTGTCCAGAACAAAGGTGACGCTGTCGTCGTTCGTCGTGACATAGATCGGGTCGTAGACATAGTCCTGCACGGGCAAGGTACCGCCGCCGAGGCAGATGGCGCTGGCATCGATCTGGGCTTCGACGCGCAGATCGTCGACAAAGGTGGGCAGCAGCGGCGCCACGAAGAAGCCTTCTTCCGGCTGTTCATCGATGTAGAAGAACAGGTCATCGTTGTCGATGTCACTGCCGACCAGTTCGACTATGGTCTCCTCAAAGGAGATTCCCTGTGCCGTGGCGACATTCGCGACGGGCGCATTGTTGGTGCCCGTGGGCTTGACGCGGACTGGCTGATCGACCCAGGCCGATGCATTGCCCGAGCCATCGATCGCACGCCAGCGCACGACCGTCAAGCCGAATTCAAACTCCGAAGGACCGTCAAATTCGATCACCGGCTCCAGATCAACTACGTCAAAAACCTGGGGCGAGCCGATGTCGACGCTGGTCGGGGCAACGTCCGACTCTACGACCACCGGCGGGGGCGCTGCGATTTCCGGCGCGCGCGTGTCTTCGATGCGGATGATCTGATCGAGCGTCGTGCTGTTGACGCCACCGCCCGGAACCGGACCCTGATCGCTGGCGGTCCAGGTGATCACGTGATCGCCAAGGGGCAGAAAAGGCGGGATGCCCGCGGTGATGCGCGGGGTGCGATTGCAGGCATCGCTGGCCAGCAGCGTGGATTCGAGCACGGGTCGCAGACCACGAGTCGATTGGCCACCCGGCTCCTGCGCCTCGATGGCGTAGAGGGCGAACTGTGGATTGGTGAAGCCCAGGGAGGGGTCGGTGATGTCATAGACCAGGACTTCCTGGCGGTCCAGAGTCACCACGCCTGAGGGATAGGACTCCAGAAACTCGCCCGTGACGCTGTCGCGAGCAGCCTCATAGACGTTCTTCAGAATCTGCTTGGCCAGTTCCTTCTTCGAGCCCGGTGGTTGGCCAGGAACGTAGATCGGCGGCAGCGTATCGAGGAGGCCGATATCGGTTTCGGCGCGGTAGACGATCTCATGGGTGCCGACATCCAGTCGGATCTGGCGCTCCAGATCGATCGGGCAGGCTGTGCCGTCGGTGGCAAAGGGCACGAGGCCGCTGACCAGGCAGCCGATGTCAGAAAAAGGCGTGAGGTCCGGGGCGCGAATGCCGAATGGACCGACCTCGGCGACGAATTGGTCATCGGGCGCTTCTGAGGCGTAGCCGAAGGGCGACTCTCCCGGTAACAGCATGCGCACCTGTACCCCCGTGTTGTAGTGGAACACGGAGGGAGTGCCCAGGCCGATCGAAGTGGCGCTTTCTGTGAAGGTCCAGCTGCCCAGGCTCCTTAAGGGGAAGCCCATGAAATCGGAGCGCTCACCGGCGATCACGGGCTGGCTGAAGTCGTAGGCGCAGTTGGCACCATCGGTTGTATCGACATTCGGAAACACCCCGAGATCGTTAGGGGCTTCCAGTACGGCCGGACAGTATTTCAAGCCCAGATTGGAGGCCCAGGCGGGGACCTGTCCCAGGCTGTAGTCCCACGGCGGATTGGGCACGACACCGATGCCGAAGGAGACGGCATAGACGCCGGTCAGCGCGCCGATACAGATCAGGTTTCGATCGTTCTGGCTCAGCGTCCCGTCTTCAGCGCGTCCGGCCAGGCCCGGCAGCAGGTCGCTCGCGGCCTTCGGCAGGTCCAGTGACTGCAGGTTGCGCACGACCAGAGCCACATCGTCGGCATCGCTCTCCGGCGCCACGCCGGCGAGCAGCAGGGAAGGCGTTAGAATCAGAGCCCACAGCAGGCGGCGGGTCAATTGAAGTCGACAATGCATCAAACGGTCTCCATGGGACGTATCCATCTATGCGCCATTGCCCTGAAATCGAATCATCGGTTTGTGCGAGAAGGGGGATGCGATGACTGATGCGGGTGATCTGACGCAGTTGTTGAAGCGCTCCGTCGATGGCGATGAGGTCGCTCGCGATACGCTGTGGCGTGAGCTCCATCAACAAATTCGGGCCATGGCGCAGCAGCGCCTGAACAGGGAGTCCGCGGCGTCCTGCCAGGCGACGGAGCTGGTTCATGAGGCCTATCTCAAGCTCGATTCACTGCAGCTGGTACCGCGAGATCGATTCCATTTTCTGGGGTTGGTGGCCCGCGCCATGCGGCAGGTGCTAGTCGACCAGGCTCGCGCGCGCTTGCGCGACAAGCGCGGGGCCGGCCTGGCGCCAGTGACGCTGATGACGCGCGATCTTGACGATGACCAGACTCAGGTCGTGGACGTGCTTGATCTCGAGCGTGCATTGAGCGAACTCGAAGGGCTGGATGCACGCAAGGCCAGGGCGGTGGAGTTGAGCTACTTCGCGGGCTTGAGCGATCAGGAACTGTCTGACGCGCTGGAGGTTTCGACGGCCACGGTCAAGCGAGATCTGAGGACGGCGCGTGCCTGGTTGGCCACAGCGATGGGTGAGTGAATTTGCATCACTGTCGCTGAAAGCGCACGATGGCCTCCGAGTCAGTCAATTTTGGAGGAGACACCATGGAGTTGGGTACATTTTCCGTCAGTCTGACGGTCAAGGATCTGGCCACGTCGAAGGCGTTCTACGAGAAGCTGGGCTTTGAAGTCAGCGGCGGCAATCCAGAGCATAATTATCTGATCCTGCGCAACGGTCACCATGTCATCGGGCTGTTTCAAGGCATGTTCGACAAGAACATCCTGACCTTCAATCCCGGCTGGAATCACGAGTGCGAGGAGGTGAATCCTTTCACCGATGTGCGCGAGATCCAGAAGGCGTTGCAGAAGGCCGGCGTTGAGTTGAACGACACAATCGACGCTGATACGACAGGTCCGGGCCACATCACCTTGGTCGATCCCGACGGCAATCCGATTCTGATCGACCAGCATCGCTGATTTCGGGCACAAAAAAGCCGGAGGGGCAGGGCCCGCTCCGGCGATTTCATCGCTGATGCCGTGTTCAGTCGATATCGAGATCAGCCAGCGTGACCTCAAGATCGTCGACCGAGACATCGACACCCATGAAGGTGTACGTGTCGCCGTCTTCGTCGATCAAGCGCACGTCGAAGATCGGGCTGTCGTAGCCCTCCAGCAGCAGGCGGAAGGTATCGCCGTCCATCAGGACCTCGTCGCCCATGACATCTTCTTCCCACTCGTCGGTAGATGCCGGGCTGACATTCAGAAACATCACGGTGTAGCCGGTGTTGTTGGTGATATCGATAACGTAGTCTTCCTGAGCAGACGCAGAGACCGCCAGCGTCAGCAGGCACAGCAGGACAAACGGTTTAAACAGTGCTTTCATGGCACATTCCCTCTTTGATGGGTTGAGGCTCAGCGTATCGAAAAGAGCCTTAATCGATACTGAACGGTTCAACCGACTACGGTCGGTCCAGTCCATTCCATTCAGAATCCGACGGCAGTATTGGTCGTCTAGGTCAGGCTGTCAAATGTAAATGCGGATTTGCCTTGCGATCGGACAGTGGCTAATCTGCGCCCGTTGGCAATTCGGGGATTTCCGTATGCTCAGAGTATTACGTCTGTTTTCTTTGGTTGGTTTCGTGCTGCTTCTCACAGGCTGTCCGTCCAGCCAGGTCAAGACCAACTTGGGTGAACCGCAGTACCTCGAGGGTGAACGAGGTGTGCTTTCAGTGCAGATTGTTTCAAACGCTGTGGGACTCGCGCCTTCGATCCGGCAGTGGAAGCAAATCTCACTAGTTGATGTCAATGACTCGGAGGTTCGAGTCGGGCTCGCGCGTGCGCCCGATGGCCACTCAACTTCAGATCTGTTTCTGGGATCATTGCCGCCTGGCACCTACCGACTCGAGTCCTTGTTTTCGAGCGAGATTATTGGAGGAGAGGTCGTACGCATCGAGGCGCCCATACCTGTCGAGTTGGGTGAGTTCGATGTAGTGTCTGGTTCGATTACCAACCTCGGAACGCTGCTGTTTCACCCCACTGTCGAGAGCCCAGCCGAAATTTCCGGTGGTGACTATCCATTTTCGTTTGGACGAGTGGAGGGCCGCATGGAGATCAAGCCCTACCTCGAGTCCAAATTTGACTGGTTGCCCGCATCCTATTTCTCAACGCCTGAGTTGAGCTGGAATGAGGGGTCGCGAGCCGCCTTGAGTACTCGGGACCTCTCAAGAATGGGTGCTGTTCCCGTTGATAGCGTCTCAATGAGGGATGGCACGCTGGTTTCAATTGGGAAGCTGGGCCAGTTGAGATGGAGAGGCGAAGGCTCTGAATCCTGGAGCCGTTCTGATACAGGGGCGATCGAACAGATCGAGCATGTTGGTGGCTCCTCGAGTGGATTGATCGCGATCGGAGAGCGAGGTCTGGTCCTTCGGAGTGACGGCTGGGGGGAGAGCTGGTCGAGAGTGCAGGGTCCTGGTGCTGACCAGGTCGGTATATGGGCTGAGCTGACGGATCAAGGGAAAGCGTTTCTGCTCACTCGAAGTGCAAATGACATTCTTTTGTATGGCGGTTCAGTGGAAGACGGTGACTGGGACCTTTTCGCGAGATTCGAACTCGACTATGACTTGAGAAGCGAGGGTGATCTCATCAGCCGCGGTCGTCGGGTTGCTTTTGCCCACCTGGATGATGCCCAGTTAACC
>JBCDLQ010000085.1:0-7564 GCA_039414335.1 Pseudomonadota bacterium
ACCCGACCTCGCACCTGATCCTGCATGAGGAAGACAGCTACCGAGAACTATGGGGCCTCGACGGTCAGCTCCTGGGTGACCCGGATCGCGTACTGACCTGTGACGATCTTCAACAAGCCGATCCTGGCGTCATGGGCGCGATCGTGCTAGAACTGCCGATGCGCGAGATTGGTGGCCAACTGCCCAGCTGGAGTGATCTCAAGGCCCAGGTGAACTGGGCCCGTCAGCATGACATCGCGATCCATTTCGATGGCGCCCGGCTCTGGCACTGCCCCGCCTATTATCGAAAAGCGCTCTCCGAGATCAGCGCGCTGGCCGACTCGGTGTACGTCAGCCTGTACAAGGACATCGGCGGCATCGCCGGCGCCGTCCTGGCCGGTGAAACGGACTTCATTGAAGAAGCGCGCATCTGGAACCGGCGGGCCGGCGGCAATCTCTATTCCTTCTATCCCTTTATTCTTTCGGCAGAGCGCGGGCTGGACGACAACCTCGCCAGCATTGAGGAAGCCGTCCCCTACGCCCGCACATTGGGGTCACTTTTCGCCAGGATTCCCGGCGTGCAGGTCAATCCCGATCCACCGCAGGCGGCCATGTTCCATCTGCATATCCAGTTTGGCGAGGATGAGCTGGCCCAGATCATCGACGACTACCGCCGTGACCACGACGTCATTGTGCTGCCGGCCCCACGTGGAAACGACCAGCAGGGAAACAGCGTGTGCGAAATCAGCGTAGGGCGCAGCACGATGAAACACCCGCCCGAGTTCTGGCGAGAACATCTGGTTGCAGCACTGGCGAGCCGATCGCCATGAAAGTCTTCGGCATCGGACTGCCCCGCACGGGGACCACATCGCTTTCGCACGTGTTGAACACGCTGGGATTCAAGGCCTGGCACGGCTGGCACGCCGTTGAAGTTCCTGACCACGTCGAGGCGGGCAGCGACACCCCTTTCTGGTACGTGTTTCCGAAGCTGGTCAAGCAATATCCAGGGGCCAGGTTCATCTACCCGACACGGCCAGCTCAGGAGTGGGTCGACTCCTTCTGCAACAAGGGTCTGATTGAAGCCCACCAGCGCATGGTCCGTCGGTCGAAGCGCCTGTTCGTTCGTAAACGGCGGCATCGGGTCGACATCCATTGCTACCTCGAGTTCTTCGGCACCGCAACACTGATCCCGGAGACCCTCGTCCAGAAACACGGCGAGCATGCGGACTGGGTGCGGGCCACCTTCGCCGATCAGCCCGATCGCTTGCTCGAAATTCCATTGTCGGAGATCAACTGGGAGGTCATCTGCCGGTTCCTTGATCTTGAGGCACCAAAGGTACCCTTTCCCAGAGTCAACCAGTCAAAGAGTACCCAGGGGCCTGACTGATCGCAGGCTCGGTGATCAACACCTTGAGGTCTACTCGGAGCTCTACCGTCGCCTTCCCATATTGATATTCATTGCGTTCCAATCCGGGTGGCGTCCAACTGCTGCTGTTGTCCTAAAGCGGTCCGCGTTTTCACTGAAGCCGGAATCCTCAAACCCGGCTTCTCCATCGGATTACGCGTACAGTACGGCTTGATCCTTCCAACCCGACCGATGGATCCTGGCCATGCGAATCCTTCTGCTACGTCACGCGAAATCCTCCTGGGACCACCCTGGGCTTCGCGATCACGATCGTCCTCTGGCCCCCCGGGGCGAGCGGGCAGCACCCGCCATGGGCGCGCACTTCGCCGGTTCCGATCTGCAGGTGGACCGGATTGTCAGCTCCACTGCCGCCCGCGCCCTGGCCACGGCCCGTCTTTTTCAGGCGTCATTCGACGAACAGATTCACCTGACCAGTCGTCGCGATCTCTACCATGCTTACGATCAGGATCTGCTGGCCATCGCCCTGGAAGAGGCGGACGGGAACGACAATGCGCGAATCATGCTGGTCGGGCATAACCCGGGGATGCATAACCTTGCGCTCTCCCTATGTGGTGAGGGTGACCGGGAACAGGTGACCCGGCTGCACACCAAATTCCCCACGGGTGCGCTGGCCGAGTTTGAACTGCCGGCGATGCGGACGGTTGATGTCCAGCCGCGTGCCGGGCGCCTGCTGCGCTTCGCCCGTCCCAAGGACTTGCCGATTGCGAAGGTACTGAGGCTCTAGCGGACCGTCAGGTCAGTAATCGGCGACTGATCGCCTCACTCCCGTTGCGCCACGAAAATCATCGTCAGACCGATAAATCCTGCGTAGCGGAATGCAGCCGATGAGGCCTGTGAAAGCCCCAGATCGAGATACATCATGAAGACAAACTCGCCGACCACGATTCAATCGAGGAACAAGGTGGCAACAGTGAGGGCGCAACCGGCCACCGCCAGGGACTTCGCACGATGCCAGTCTTCGTCGTTCACGTGGCGCGCTGCCAACATGCGCAACCCGCCCCAGCCACACATCAGGGTCGGAATGAACTTGCCGGCCACGATCAGGGCCACGCCCAGCGCCGCGACCACGGCACTCTGATTGGCCCGGGGCGGCGCATTCGCGGGATCGATACCGGGCATTGCCGTGGTGGCCTGGACCATCGCCCAGGCGACGTCCAGTTTCATCAAGTTGCCCAACAATCCAAACAAACCCCACAGCGCAACCAGCAGAATCAGCAGAATCTTGCTCCATCGAACCATGTTGGAGCCCTCCTTCATGTTGCTTAGAGACTAGCGCAGTCGAAACCGGGACTTACAAGCGATGCCTGCCACCACCGACGGCCCACTCAAGCCGCTTGAACAGTCTTGAGCTTCTTGCGCAAGCGCAGGGCGACCACTGTGGGAATCAAGGCGATGAGCAGCCCAATCGCGAGGCCGATGAGAACGAAGATGCGAGTCACGCCCGTATCGATGTCATGTCGATGATTCCAGAATTCGACCGCCTTGCCGTCTTCGAAGCGCAACACATTGATGATCGGGATTTCCGTCGAGCCGAACAGGACCTTCATGAAGAGGGTATCGGGCTCATAGGTCCAGATCCAGCGCGTTGCGACGAGGTCGCCCTCGGCGATCTGATAGTCCAGCTCGAAATCCATCGTCCCGGAATCCCAGAAGCGATCGGCGATGTGCTTCTGCTCGATGGCCGATTCGGTCACGCCCTTGCGCGTACCCAGATCATGAACAACATAGCTCTCGGCCACATAGTCGCGATAACGATCAGTGTTGTCCGTCGCCCAGAGATCACGATAGAAGCCCAGCGCGGCTTCCTTGTTGGCGGCTTCCTCCGGCGTATCGTCCGCATCAACCTGTGCATAGGCGGGCAGAAGGAACAGGATCAGCAAGGCAATCAGTAAGAATCGAGGGTTCATGGCGTGCTCTCTTTGTGCAGGGTTGTTTGATTCCTTAATGCCGAGTCGACAGAGAATCGCACAGGCCACATTAGATAACGATGTCCGGTGCGCTCGACGTTGCGACTTGCGCACCGAGAAGAGATCGAACAGACTTTTTGACCTTTCCGTGATGGATCTCCAACGATGCCGACTGTTCGCGCTTGCTTGCTGCTCACCCTCCTCTCGCTGTCGCTGACGGCCTGCGGTCCCTCCGCCGATTCGACAGAGCCGGCGACTGAGTCTCCTGCAGTCCCGGCTGCCGACGTCGAAACTGAAGCGGTAGCCCCATCAGACAATGCACTGGCCAATACGGTCGCCGCCATGGGTGCACTGGACCGCGCCTACGGTGCTGCCTTCTCGCCGGACGGTCAGCGTTTGATGTACCGATCCAGCGAAACCGGGCTGCCACAGCTCTTTCTCTCCGACCTGGACGGCGGCAACAAGCAGCAGATTTCCGAGTTCGAGGACCAGATCCGCGGCGTCGCCTGGTCGCCAGACGGGCAGACCCTGGCGATCGACCTCGCACCGGACGGCGGCTTGAACCGACAGCTCTATCTGCGTTCGCTCGAAGGCGGCGACATGACCCTGATTACGGAAGGGGGCCGCACGAACAACTGGCTGGGCGACTGGAGCGACGATGGTCGTCTGATCACCTATTCCTCCGACAAGGCAGGTGATGGATCGATCGACTCTTACATCTACAGTGTCGATAGCGGCGAATCACGTCTGGTGGCCGACAACCCCGGAATCGGCACGATCAACGACCTTTCACCGGATGCCACGCGCGCCGTAGTATGGCGCATGCGATCGCGCGGCGACACCGATCTCTATCTGATCGACCTCGAGCGCGGGGAAGAACAGCTGCTGACACCGCACGAGGGTGTCGCGCTGTCGCAGAACGCTCATTTCGTCGGCAATGACCGGATCATCTTTGCTTCAAACGTTGATCGCGAAATGATGGCCCTGGCCGAAGTCACGATTGACGCGGAAGGCCGGGCCTCCCCATTGCGCTTCATCGCCGGCCGGGACGACGCCGAACTCGAAGGCATCGACCTGCTGCCGGGAGACCAGGAGGTCGCTCTGATCTGGAACGCGTCGGGTCGCAGCGAACTGGCCTTCATCGACCTGTCGACCCGGGCCACGCGGCCAGGTCCGGCGCTGCCAGCCGAAATCGTGACGATTTCGGATGTCGCCTCGGAAGGCCGACAGCTAGCACTGACGATCTCGGGCTCGACCACACCCACCAACGTCTGGCTGATGCAATCCAATCGTTTTACCCAGGTGACTAAGGTCGATCGCCGAGGGATCGATTTCGATGCCCTGGTCTCACCGGAATTGGTCGACTATGTGGCGCACGATGGCATCAAGCTGTCGGGTTGGCTGTACCGGCCACGCGATGTCGAAGGCCCTGGCGCCTACGTACTCGATTTCCACGGTGGACCGGAGGGCCAGGAACGTCCGTCGTTCAACGCGACGATCCAGGCTCTGCTCAGCCAGGGCATCGGTGTGTTCGCGGTCAACATCCGCGGCTCGTCGGGCTTCGGCAAGACCTTCGTCAACCTGGACAACGGCGCCCTGCGGGTTAATGCGGTCCGGGATATCAAAGCCACGGCCCAGCATCTGATCAACAATGGAATTGCCGACCCCAACCGCTTGGGCATCATCGGCGGGTCCTATGGCGGCTATATGGTGATGGCCGGTCTAACCGAGTATCCCGAGCTGTTTGCCGCCGGCGCCAATCTGTTCGGCGTGGTCAACTTCATTACCTTCTTCGAGCAGACCGAACCGTGGATGGCCGCGATTTCAACGGTCGAATACGGTGATCCAGCCACCGAGGAAGAGATGCTTCGAGACCTGTCACCGATCTTCCGCATCGACCAGGTCCAGGCGCCCACAATCGTGTTGCACGGCGCCAATGACACCAACGTGCCGGTCGTGGAAGCCGAACAGGTCGTTGAGAACCTGGAAGCAAGAGGGGTCCCGGTTCGCTACATCCTCTTCCCGGATGAAGGCCACGGCTGGCAGAAGACCGAAAATCGTGTGACTTCAACGGTCGAGATCGTCCAGTGGTTCGACCGCTATCTGAACCATCGCTCAAGCGATATGTAGCGACACGACGGGCAACACAGTTGCTGTCAAGTCCCCATGGAATGCGATCGATGGCAGCGTAGAACGAATCGACCAAAGACCTGTAAACCCCAAGTCATCAGTCGTCTTAACCCAAAGCCCAATGAGTGCTTTTGATATATCGTATACAATATACTATCATTCACCCATGTTGACCAAATCCACATTTCGACTGGAAATACGCTCTTTGTTGCTGACCAACATCACCAACAAGGCACTTCTGTCCGGTGATCAGATCCCGCTCGCCAAACTGGCGAAGGATCTCGGCGTCAGCGTCACGCCTGTCCGGGAAGCACTCACTCAGCTCACGGAATCGGGAATCGTGACCTACGTCGAGAACCGCGGATTTTTTGTCACCAAGCTGAATGATGAAGAGGCTGTTGAGGTCTACGAATTAATCGCACTGCTTGAATCCAACGCCCTCCTCAACAGCCACTTTACTGAGCTGGATATTCAGCACCTCAAGGCTATCAATGAACGGTTCAAGACTGCAAAGTCAGTCAAGGCGCGTCTGGACCTGGATACGACGTTCCATGAAATGCTGATCAGCAAACATCTCAACAAGACCAGCCACAAGATCATGGAAGATCTGCGAGTCAAACTGAATCTGCATGAACTGGCCTTCTGGGACGAAGAAGACTCCGCCAAATCCATCGAGTCCCACCAAGACATTATTTTCTGTATCGAAAAGGGAGACATGGCGGCGGCGGCGAAAGCGCTGCGGCACAACTGGCTCGCCCCGATCGAGGCCTTTCGAACATCACTGAACCCTACACACTAAGGAAGAGCTTAATGCTGAATCATTCGAGAGCAGCGGTCCTGGCGATCGCACTCTGCGGTGGCCTGCCCCTGTCTCTGGCAGCCTCGGACATCAATTTGGAGGCACTTCAACGGCTGACTCACGCGATTGATGACATTCGCAGTGACTACCCGGCATACGGCTCGTCGATCACCGTCGTCGAGGATGGCGAGACGCAGTTCTTCAGCGCTTCCGGATTCGCCAATGTAGAGCACCAAGTTCCGATCACTGAGGACACGGTTTTCGATCTCGCCTCCATCGCAAAAACCTTTACGGGATATGCCATCGCGCAGTTGGAAGAGTCCGGCGCATTGTCCACCGATGACGATATACGCACTCACCTTCCCAATTTTCCAGACTTGGGCCACGACATCACCATCGCGCACCTGCTGCATCACACCTCTGGAATCAAGAATTGGACAACACTGCTATGGCGAATGAACTGGCCCTATGGCGACGAGATTTCCTACGACTTCTTGCTGAGACTCGCCTATGCGCAAACAGAACTGGACTTTGTTCCCGGCGAACGCTACGAGTACTCCAACACAGGTTACGTGCTCCTGGTGGCCATTATCGAGAAGGTCACGGGTCAAGACTTTGCCGACTGGATGGATGAGAGAGTATTCACCCCACTGTCGATGGACAAAAGTTTTTTCAAGACCGAGAGCAACTTGCTCACCCCCAACATGGCTCAGGCCTACTATTTTGGCAATGAAGGTCAAGCGTTGGTCGACTCCAATCGGACAACCGCACTGGGCTCCAGTAGTCTTTTTTCGACTGCGCCCGATATGGTCAAGTGGATGAATCATCTGATGAACCCCGGGGAGAGCCAGCAACCCGTTGTCGAGAGGATGTTCACCACTCGGCCATTGAACGACGGCAGCGAGAACAACTATGCCTACGGGATTGTGATCGATGAATTCGAGGGGGAGCCTTTCATCAACCACTCGGGCAGCTGGGCGTCCTACACATCGCATATGGCACTGATGCCTGAGCGGAACAGCGCACTCTTCCTGGCGCAGAATTTCAGGGCCAACACTCAAGCGATTATTAATCTTTATGCGGAAACACTGATTGCGGGCGATATCGATACGGACTCGTTGATTGCCAGCAATTCTGGCGACGTGACCGACCAGGAAGAACCTGTCCAGCTGGGCGACCCCAGTCAATTCGAAGGCACATTCAGGCTCGGTGAGGCGTGGTTCGTCAACATTCGGAGCAGCGGCGATGGTTTGACGATACAAGCGAATGGCGAGCGAGCGTTTCCCATGACTCCCGTTGAAGAGGATCTATTCAGAGTCAGCG
>JBCDLQ010000086.1:0-7532 GCA_039414335.1 Pseudomonadota bacterium
CAGAAAGCGCTCAGCCGCTGAGCGCTTTCTGCCGTTCCAATTTAAGAAAGGCTTCCAATCGCTCGTTCAATCGTTCCCTTCTCTCGACGTTGAGCCTGCAGTGGATCAACACATAACGACAGGTCCGAACAACCTGGCGCCAGCGAGGGCGACTCGGTAAGCGCTGAACGCTGAGATAGCGATCCAGCGTTCGAGTGCGCAGGCGGCCATCATCGATAGCTACCAGCCAGATGCCGCTTTGTTCTGCCAGCTCGATCCGGGTTTGGCCCGTGCTGTCTTCCCAAGTCTCGACCGCCGCCAGCATCAGACTCACCAGGGCCTGCTGATAGTCCGTCGAACCATCATCCGGTCCCGTGTCGACCAGACCCTGGCTGCTGTGATCCACGGACTCAAGGGCGTTCAGCAATTTCGATAGGTCACTTCGACGGGCCTCAGGCAATTGATCCATTAACTCCATCAGCTTGGGACCGAGTTCCTTGAACTGTCTCAATATCGACAGCTGTTGCTTCAGATGCGCGGAATCAGCCCGATCGAACCCATCGGGCTGATCTTCGCGAGGCTGGATCACGACCACGTGGAAGCCGTCGCGACTATCCAGTCGACTCAACCACACCTTGCAGTGATTGCGTTGGCCTTGGATAGTCAGCGTCTGATCGTCGATCATCGGATCGCCCCCGTCGGCTTCAGCTCCGGTCAAGGACTCGGTCAGCACAACAAATAACTCAGGCAACAAAATGCCCAGACTCTGGTCGATCAACGACTCCGGCGGCTTGGCCAGCCACTGACTGAAGGTAGGGTTGTGATAGAGAATACGCCCGCTTTCATCGATACAGACCAGCGGATCAGCGGTTCTATCCAGGATGGCCAGCTGCTGCTGACTGGAAGCCACCATCTGATCAAGCTCGTCACGGTGGAAGGCGATTTCAGTCTGGAGGCGGCGCCGATCAGCCCGCTTCTGTCGCCAGCTCCATACCAGCAGCACGGCCATCAACCCCAACACCAGTACCGCAGCGAACAGCAACAGACGCTGCCGATTCAGGGTTAATGCAGCAATTTCATTGTCCTTCTCGAGCAGCGCGTTGGCGCGACGCTGTTCATCAATTTCGATGTTGGCCCTGAGAACTGAGAAATCCCGATCGTATTGCTCCTGCAGCTGGCTTTCTCGCAGCGCGATGAACTGCCGCATGCGCTCCAGCGCAAGATCGGGGCGTCCACTGGCTTCGTGAATGCGCGCCAGGGTTTCAAGCAATGCCATGCTCAGCTGAGCTTGTTCCTTCTCCTGAGTTAAGGCGAGACCTTCTCTGGCGGCACTCTCGGCTTGGTCATAACGCCCAAGCCGCAACAACACCTCCGCCAACATCGGCCGCAGCTCGATCACGGACGTGGACTCAAGCTGCTGCTCCAGTCGTTGAGCAACGATGAGATGGCCCAGCGCCTGATCCAGTCGACCGGCGTCAGCATCGAGACGAGCCTGTAGAACTTTGACCCGCGCTTGCTCGGCAGTTCGACCGGCGGTGGTGTAGAGCTCAAGCGCTGTCAACAGATGAGGAAAGGCTTCCTCACCGCGCCCCATGGCCATCAAGGTATCGGCCTGGTCTTCGTGCACGTGGGCGATAAAACCGGAAATCCAACCCTCGTTTTCTGGTGTCGACAGCAAGCTGGTCTCATGGGATTCCAGCGCCCGGTCCAGATACAACAAAGCATCTCCGAAATTACCCATATCTCGGTAGACCGCTGCAATATTCGCCTGGGCCAGACCGGTGCGATAATCCAGCGGCTGGTTTTTGTACTGATCGAGCGCTCGTTCGAAGGCCGACAGGGATTCGGTGTACTGGCCAAGTGCCCGATGGACCGTCCCCAAGTCGTTATAAACCGTAGCCATCATGCGGTCGCGGCCGAGTGCTTGCACAATGCGGAGCGCATCATTGAAGATCGGCAGGGCTTCGCCGTAATTGTGTTGCCTGATCTCAATGATGCCCCGCTGGCGCAACCAGTTGTAGCGGTACAAGTTCTGTTCGTAGAGCGCCGGATTGCTGATCAGCGCTTCGTCCAGGAACTCAGATGCCTGCGCAAATTCATCGCGCTGGCCATAGAGCATGGCGATGTGAATATAGAGCTTGGTCTGATCGTCCAGGCTCAAGCCATTGTTATCGCCCAGCAACCCCTCGCAGTCCGTAATGGCTGCGCGGGGAGTCGATGAATCAAGGGCGAAACAGGCGTCGAAGCTCAGTTCGTCAGCAAGCGAAACTTCTACAGCGAAAACAAGGATTGCCAGCGAACACAGCGAATGACTGCACAGTCGTCCGAGCGCTCTCGGGTCACGCATCAAAGCAATTCAAACCGAAGTGACAGTCATTCGGTGAGTTGACCCATTCGTAAATCAACATAGGCGGCATGGATTCAGGGCGAGGGGAAAGTATAGATTTCCGGATTGTCGCTTTCCAGCGTGACTCAGAAATTTACTCCCGCGGTCACAGCTGGAACGAGTCAGTATCCCGAGGCAACTTCGTAGGGTCTCTACTCCGCGTGTCTCCGTATCAGGATCAGAAGGCCGAAAAACAGCGCGCTACTCAGCCAGGAGAAGCTGTCGCCGATGCGGCTGTAGATCGTGGCGACACCTTCCGTTGGCAGGTTTGTAACCAACACCTTGGCCGGTGAGGTCTCCGTATCGAGCCGTGCCAACACACGCCCGTAGGGATCGACAGTCGCAGAGATGCCGTCCTTCGTCGGCCGGAACAGCGTGACGCCCTGCTCGACAGCGCGCAGCGCGTGCATGCGAAGGTGCGTCTCACGCACTTCGATCCAGTCATTCGACGGCGCAATCAGCACATCGGCATCCATTACGCCGGCCTGACGCATCAGCCGTGGGAAGTCCAGATCAAAGCAGATCGCAGCGGTCCAGCGACCCTGATCCGTATCGAGCTGAGGCAGGATGCCATCACCGATTACGTTGCCGCTGCCCGGCACGCGAGTGGCCTTGAGGAATTCCCATTCAATGTCGCCCTGTGGGTTGATGAGGACCAACGTGTTCTTGGTCCGTTCACCGGTCTCGGGCCGAAAGACGGTAGCGCCCATGCCCAGGTGGATTTCCTGTTCCTGAGCAATGCGCCGTGCCCGCTCAAGCCAGTCGGCTTCTTCCGTCTCGGTCAATGACAGGTTCGCCTCGGCCCAGACCACCAGATCAGCTCCGGCCTCTGCCTCATTGACGACGAGGGCGAAGTGCTCGCCAATAGATTCGGCAATCCGCCGCTTGGCCAGATCATCGGCCTCGGGGCTCTGCTCGACGCCGCGGGTGTAACGCCATAGCTCATTGATATGTTCAGTCTGGAAAGTGCCGGGTGCGACGATGGCTGCCGCACGCAGGGTCTGGGGCGCGGGTGGTGAGAGCGCCAAGCGCAAGCCGCCGAGGGCGAAAACGAAGGTAAATGCGATGATGCCAAACCGTGCAATCGGCCAAGCGGTGCTGCCCTGCTCCCACACGCGATTGGCAATAGTAGCGAACCAGGCGACAAGGAAAGTGAGTCCAGTCCAGCCCGTAACGGACACCACCTGAACCAGAGGTAGCTCCGAACCGAAGGTGTAGGCGATGGAGCCCCAGGTGCCATTGGGAGAGAACAGTCCGCCCATGAAATCGAAAAGCACCCAGCCACAGGGCAGCACCAGGGTTGCCAACAGACCTGATGAGCGCTTCGACGCCCAGCGGTCAGCCAGGAAAACCAGGCCAAGGACCATTGACAGGCCCGTGAAAAGCCCAAGTTGCGCCATTTCAGGCAGAGGCACCATGCCCCAGTAGGCCAAATACCAGGCCAACGTATGGGCGACGACGAAACCCACGTATGCCCAGGCTGTGGAGGTCGATCGCACCCAGCGAACCAGGAAAACTGGTGCCAGGAACGCAAAGATCGGTATGGCCCAGTGTCCCTGGGACATGGCGAGCAGGAGGCCACCGGCAATCAGGATCGCGAAAGTTGCAGGTTTGGGCATGCGTCGTGACATCATTTGCTCTCCTTAATCTCCAGCGGTGTCGGGATCTCTACCCTGCGCCTGCTGCCATTCCAGCAACCGGCGCCGGGTCTCTTCGCACCAGGCAATTCGGGCATCAGCGATATGCAGGCCCGAACTCAGGGTGATTTCCCAGAACAGGCGCTGTTCTTCGGAATCAGCGGCGGCGACGAGCTCGGGCTTGAATTGCTCGAACAGCTCGAGCAGAGCTCGCTGATAGGCCTCGAATCTGGCCACGTGGCCCAGCGCCGTCTCGGCGCCCATATGAGGTCCGAAATAGAGCTTCAGCAGAATCTCATTGCGCACCTGTTCCGGCTGCGGCGGCGCCCTCAGCCAGTCCTTCAATTCGGCCAGGCCAGCATCCGTAATGCGATAGACGCGACGAGAGCGTTTTGCCTCATCGCTTGGCGCGACTTCTTCGACCAGCCCGCCCAATTCGAGCTGCTTCAGTGTTGGGTAAATCTGGCCAATACTCTCTGCCCAGAAAGCGCCCATGCGCCGCTCGATTTCCTGCTTGAGGTCGTAACCGGAGCGGTCTCCAAGGGTCAGCGAGCCGAGAACGGCGAAGCGGGTGCGACTGGTGCGGGCCATGGGCAGGCAGTGTTCCTGAGAAGCTTTGTATCTGGAAGATATATCTATTAGATATATTTAACAAGACGTGACCCGACGTACGGCCAGATTCCGAGGCTACTTACTGGTCTGCGCCCAAGTTCAAATGCCATTCGAAGGCTAGAATGCTGCCGTGACTATCACTCCCGCCCACATCGTGCGACCGGCTGCCCTTGAGGATTCGGCCGCCATTGCGGCCATCTACAACCGGTATATCGTCGAGTCGATCGCCACTTTTGAACTGACATCGATCGAAGCCACGACCATGGCCGAGCGCATGGCAGTAAGTCCAGAAGGCCTGCAGTGGCTGGTGGTGGAGTTACCGACGAATGGCATCGTCGGCTATGCGAGCGTGGCGCCCTGGAAGCCGCGCGGCGCCTATGCAAAGACTGTCGAGACATCGGTTTATCTTGCAGACGCGTTTCAAGGGAGCGGTCTCGCGAGAGCAGTCTACGGACAACTTCTTGAAACGATCTGGTCGAAGGGATACCACGCTGCACTCGCTGGAATCGCCCTACCGAATGATGCGAGCGTGGGGCTGCATGAGCGACTTGGGTTCCGCCCGGCTGGGGTGCTCCGAGAAGTCGGCTTCAAGTTCGACCGCTGGATCGATATTGGCTACTGGCAAGCGCTAACGCCGAAGACCGACAACTCAAGCTGAAACCCGTTCTTGCCGTCTCGAAGTTTTCCGATCGGGTATAGGGCGTTTTCAAGTGCAGGCTCGTTGAGGCTTTCACTGGACTTTCGTCAAAGCCTGAAGCGGTCATCAAACCGGTATTGTCTGCCCTGATCGCGGCTTCTTGCCGTCCGCGGCCGTCAAGATTGGAAGGTTGATTCGATGGCTCGCTCGGGGCGAAGAAGTATTGGCTCAGAATCGGGAGTGCCCCGCCCGTTCAGACCAGGTGGCGACCGCCATCCATATGAATGATGCGGCCTGTGACGTACTGGCTGTTGAGGAGGTAATCGACCTGGTGTTGCATCTCATCCAGACCGCCCTCGCGCTGCATCAGGCTTTTCCGCAGCGTTTTCTCACGGTAGGCAGCGTCGTCGTGCTCGTTGAAGAGAACGAGCGCCGGCGCGATGCTGTTGACCTTGACGTCGGGCGCCAGCAGCGACGCGAATGACAAGGTCAGGTTGTCCTGCGCGGCCTTGCTGGCCGCATAGGCAATGTGCTTCTTGCTGCCGCGGCCGGATACGTAGTCGCCAAGGTGGATGATGTCTGAGGGGAATCCGGCCCTGAGCAGATTGGCGAGGCCGAGATTGATCTGATACGGAGCTCCAACGTGCACGGCCATCATGCGTCGCAGGATTTCTTCTGACGGATAGTCTGCGTTGTCGGGCAACCAGTCGGAAGCGTTATGGATGATGGCCCGAAGCCCGTCGTGCCGGGCAGTCACCTCATCGATAAGCGTCTGCACCTGCGCCGACTCGTAAAAATCGCAGCGATGCAATTCGACGCCAAGCGCTTCCAGCTCTCTTATGCTATCGCGCTTCGAACGATAGGTCCCGATCACCGGCTGGCCGCGGCCAATGAAGGTGCGCGCCAGATGCAAACCGACGCGCTGCCCGACGCCGGTGATCAGGATGGGATTCACGGATTCAGAAATTCAGCCCGCGTGTGGATATTCTTCTCGAAGCATCCGCCCAGCGCTGTCGTGCTTGTCTTCGAGTTCGAATCCATCACACCACGGGACTTCACGCAGTAGTGAGTCGCATCAATGCTGACGGCCACATCTTCCGTACCCAGCAGCGCCTGCAGCGCAACCAGAATCTGGCGAGTCAGACGCTCCTGCACCTGCGGGCGCTGTGAGAAGAAACGCACCAATCGATTGATCTTGGACAGACCCAGGATCTTGTCCTTCGGAATGTAAGCCACCTTCGCGGTGCCATCGATGGTCACGAAGTGATGCTCGCAAGTGCTGACCAGTTCGATGTCGCGGACCTTGACCATCTCGTTGACACCCATCTTGTTTTCGATGAGAGAGAGTTTCGGAAACTCTGCATAGTCCAGTCCCGAGAAGATCTCCCGGACGTACATCTTGGCGATTCGGTGCGGAGTCTCCGCCAGCGAATCATCCGTCAGATCGAGCCCCAAGGTTTCGACGACGTCGCGCATGAGGCCTTCAATGCGATGGTACTTTTCATCAGCAGACAGGCCATTGTCGATCATTGGCGTTTCCAGCCCGTGCTCCACCAAGGTGTCGCGCACCAGGCGCGCTTCGTCACTCAACAAGGCTTCTTTTTCCGCCGCGGCGGATTCGTCTATGGCGGACAGGCGAATGGCTTCAGGGCTCATGATGCTTTCTCCAATAAGCGCGGCTTGGCCGCGTGTGGCGCGATGTGCTCGAGGGTCAAAGATACCGAATCGGCAAAGCGCAGGGCATGGGGTTTTTCGATGGTGACAGAGGCTCGCTGGACACTCGAGTCTGCACTGCAGATGTCCAGCACTTCGCCGACCAGTTTTTCGAGCAGCAGGAACTGCCCGTCTTCCACCAACTTGATGATCGCCTTGGTGATGGTTTTGTAGTTCAGCGCATCCTCAACATGGTCATCAAACACCCCATCTTCAAGGGTGTAGGCAATTTCGGCATTGATGACAATGTCCTGCTTTTTCACGCGCTCATCCGGGTTGAAACCGATCAGCGTACGCAGGCGCAGGTTATGGATTCGGATTGTTGCTATTTTTCGAGCCATTCCTGAGAACCTCTCTCCTAGCCAGCTTGGACGGCATCGGCCGATCAACTGGGCTTGTTGTTTGGCGAAAGCAACCGACATTGGACGTAGCATTCGCGGGACGCAAGTTATAGCGCTGCGACGTAGAGACTGCGTAAACAGGCCGTTCACTGAATCTCCACAAGTCAGCAAGTGACACGCGGTCTGAGGTCACTCAATGCGCCAGTTCGATCCACGCAAAAGCTGAA
>JBCDLQ010000087.1:0-7505 GCA_039414335.1 Pseudomonadota bacterium
CGTCGCCACTTCCTTGCTGGCGATTGAACAATGCATCTGCTGATCATCGAAAAAGATATCGGCACCGAACGCGCGCAAGAAGGGCGCCTTTTCACGGCCACCCAGGAACAGCGCTTCGTCGACGCGAATACCCCAGGCCCGCAGCGTGAGAATCACGCGCTTGTGCGCTGGAGCTGACCGCGCGGTGATCAAGGCCGTGCGAATCGGATTCTCTTCCACCGGGTAAGCCGACTGGATGCGCTGGATACCTTCCAGCACGCGTTTGAAAGGACCGGCGGCCAGGGGCTCACCCGCTGATCGCTTTTCGGAATCGGAGAAGGCGGCCAGGCCCTGCTCCTTGTAAACGCGCTCGGCCTCGTCGGAGAAGATCACCGCATCGCCATCAAAGGCCAGCTTGAGCTGACCGGAACGATTCTCGCGCGTAGCTGAGGGCAGAATGGTCGCTGCGGCGTAACCGGCTACCAAGACCCGGCGCACATCATCATCGTTGGCCGAGAGAAAGAGCTGGACGCCCGAGGGCTCGATGTACTGGGATGGACTGGCACCGTTGGTGAACACGGCGCGCTGGATTTCCAGTCCGTAGTGTTCAATGGAATTGAAGATGCGCAGGCCCGTGTCAGCACTGTTGCGCGACAGCAGGATGACTTCCACGCCCGGATGATCCATACCGTCCTGATTCAGATGCAGCAGCTTCTGGACCAGGGTGAAGGCCACGCCCGGCTGGAGAATTTCGTCCTCGCGCTCGCGCTGGTAGGCCATGTAGGCTTCCAGGCCTTGTTCCTCATAGATTTTGTGCGTGGCATCGAGATCGAACAGCGCGCGCGATGAAATCCCGATCAGCAGCGGACCGACGTCCTGACTGGAGGCCGGATCGAATTCTGTTTCGCTGGCGCTGGTGTTCATGCTCTTCGTCCCCTCGATCCTGTGATTTGGATCAGGTCAAGAACTGCTCATTGATGATGCGTTCTTCCAGCGAGTGCTCCGGATCGAACAACAAATGGTGCCGGATATGCGCACTCTGGCGAACTTCAACCCAATCCACATCTCGAAACTCGTCATAGTCGGCCGTCGCACTGACCGGACGTCGCTCGGGATTCAAGACCTCAAATCTTACCACCGCACTTGCAGGCAGAATCGCCCCTTGCCAGCGACGCGGTCGAAAGGGACTGATCGGCGTGAGGACCACCGCATCAGTTCCCAGCGGCAGGATCGGTCCATGAGCTGACAGGTTGTAGGCCGTCGATCCCGCATCAGTGGCGACCAATGCGCCATCAGCGACGAGCTTCTCGACCCGTTGCTTGCCATTGACCAGAATGCGCAGGTGGGCGGCTTGATTGATCTGGCGCAGGAGGGAGACTTCATTAATGGCCACCGCTTCATGGACCTGACCATCGACCGTGCTGATCGTGGCCTGGAGCGGTGTCAGTTCAACCTTACGTGCTTTCTCGATGCGCTCGGGCAAATCGTCGAGCTCATAGCGATTCATCAGGAATCCCACATCACCCAGGCGCATGCCGAAGACCGGTCGGTTCAGATCCACGTGCTCATGCAGCGTATGCAGCATGAAGCCATCGCCACCGAGCACCACGAGTACGTCGGCTTGTTGTGGCGGCACGCTGCCGTAGCGTTCCCGGCAGGCATCCACGGCCTCGCGTGAGCCTGGATGCTCGCTGTGCAGAAAGGCGAGGTCCAGTGGCTTGCTCATCGCGATTCGCAACTCATGAGGTCGTCGCGTTCAACAACTGGGCAAGACCGCGAATCGCGACCTGCATCGAGGGATAGTCGGCCTGCCCCATATTGCGCATCTCATCCAGCATTTCAGAAACACGACGCGTTTCCTTCTCGAAGCGCTCGACCCAGACGGCAACGGGATCGTCCTGATCGCCGCACTCGTTCAGGATGCGGCTGGCCAATTCTCGGTGGTAGTTGTACAGCTCATCGCGCAGGTTGCCCCTGGCATGAGCATGCCACTGACGCTCGACCGGCAGCTTCTCGACGCGCGTCCGCAACCACTTCAGGCTGAGTCGATTCAGCAGTGAGAAGTAGACCTTGGCAACCTCCGCAACCCGACGGTTCTGGTTGCGCGCCTCTTCGACAATATCCAACGACGCATTCATGAAGCGCAGCTGCGCCATGCGCAGAGCGAAGTCTGCGGGCATGCCGGCCTCGATCAGCTCGTCGCGACGACGGATCAGACGTTTCGCCAGCGACGGCGGCAGCACCTCCTCCAGGCAGTCCGTATAAGCTGTGATGCCCGGCGCAAAGCGCTCGACCTTGCTGGATATATCGATGGAATAACCGCCCGGCAGGGCAATCATTCGACGGGTCATCTGGCGCAGCAGGTCCCACATCTTGAGCACCGCGCGAGTCTGCAATGCGGCATCGACCTGATTGTCCATGGACTCGACACAGGCCCAATAGTCGCGAGCCTGGAAGATCTCGCGCACTACCGTGTAGGCCTTGGCGATGGTCGCGGAATCCGCGCCCGTATCTTCACGCAAGCGCATCGGGAAATTCGAGCCCATGCGATTGACAATGGAGTTCGTCACCTTGGTCGCAATGATCTCTCGCCACAGACGATGCTCGGGCATCAGATCCTTGAACTGCTCGCGCAGAGGAACGGGGAAATAATCTTCCAGCTCACGCGACAGATAAGGGTCTTCCGGCACATCGGAGGCAATCAGGTCCTTGTACAGGGTGATCTTGCCGTAGGACAGCAGCAAGGACAGCTCGGGACGAGACAGTCCACGACCGTTGGCAACGCGCTCGCGCAGGGCTTCTTCATCGGGAAGCTGTTCCAGATCTCGATCGAGAACGCCCTGACGATCCAACATGGAAATGAAGTGTTCATCCGCACCCAGGCGTTCGCTGGTCAGCGTTTCCATCATGGTCAGCGCCTGAGTCTGCAGATAGTTACTGCGCAGGACCAGGTCCGAGACCTCGTCGGTCATTTCAGCCAGCAGCTTGTTGCGCTGGGTTACATCCAGGCGTCCCCGCTCCAGAGCCAGGTTGAGCAGGATCTTGATGTTGACTTCGTGGTCCGAGCAATCGACCCCGGCGGAGTTGTCGATGAAGTCCGTATTGAGGCGGCCACCGTTCAAGGCGTATTCGATACGCCCCAGCTGCGTCAGCCCCAGATTGCCGCCCTCGCCCACCACGCGACAGCGCAGATCGGATCCATTGACGCGGACCAGGTTGTTGGCTAGATCACCCACATCCTGATGAGACTCGGTCCTCGACTTCACGTAGGTACCGATACCGCCGTTCCATAGCAGGTCCACCTCGGACTGGACCAGCGCGCGAATCAGCTCATGCGGCGCCAGCGATTCGTCCTTGACGCCCAGCCACTGGCGAATCGGCTCACTGAGTTCGATCGACTTGGCCTGGCGAGAGAAAATGCCTCCACCTTTCGAAATCAGGGACTCGTCGTAATCGGCCCAGGTTGAACGCGGCAGATTAAACAGGCGCTCGCGCTCTACACAGCTGGCTTCCGGATCGGGATCCGGATCCAGGAAGATATGCATGTGGTTAAAGGCTGCCTTCAGCTTGATCTGTCGCGACAGCAGCATGCCGTTGCCGAACACATCTCCGGCCATATCGCCGATACCAACCACGGAGAATGGTTCGGACTGGGTGTCCAATCCCAGCTCACGGAAGTGTCGCTTGACCGACTCCCAGGCCCCCTTGGCCGTGATACCCATCTTCTTGTGGTCATAGCCATTTGATCCGCCAGAGGCAAAGGCATCGTCCATCCAGAAGCCGTGATCGATGGAGATCGCGTTGGCGATGTCGGAGAAGGTGGCTGTGCCCTTGTCGGCAGCAACAACAAGGTAGGGATCATCTCCGTCGTGACGCACGAGACGCTTAGGCGGAACCACATCGTCACCGCTCAGGTTATCGGTGATGTCGAGCAGGCCATTGATGAAGGCGCGGTAGCAGTACACGACCTCGGCCATCACCGCATCACGGTCATCACCCTCAGGCATCTGCTTGACGACAAAACCACCCTTGGCGCCAACAGGCACAATCATCGTGTTCTTGACGTTCTGAGCACGCATCAGACCCAGCACTTCCGTGCGGAAATCCTCGCGCCGATCCGACCAGCGCAAGCCACCGCGCGCCACCATGCCGCCGCGCAGGTGGATGCCTTCCACGCGCGGGGAGTAGACCCAGATTTCGCGGAACGGGCGCGGCAGGGGCAGATCAGGAACGGTCGACGAGTCCAGCTTGAAGCTCAGATGCTCATGCGCTTCGCCTCGCAGATCCTGCTTGAAGAAGTTGGTCCGCAGCATGGAACGGATCAGGTCGTAGAAGCCCCGCAGGATGCGGTCTTCATCAGCGGACGTCACGCTATCGATAGCGCGCAGGATGGCCTTGCGAATCGGCATCGATTCGCCACCGCCATCACCGGCATCCATGGCCGAACACATGTCGACGAGCAGCTCATTGAGCACATCGTCGGTGAATTCTGCCGCGAGAGACTGGCACTGGTTATCGAGACGCTTGCGTGCCGAGTTGCGTTGGGGTTTGGTCCAGCTATCGCGGTCCGGGTCGAAGCGCGCCTCGAAATATTCAACCAGCAGCCTGGCGATCAGCGGCCAGGCGGCGAGCGTCTCTTCCATATAGCTCTGGGAGAACGGCGTTCCGGTCTGGCGCAGATACTTGGCGCAGGCACGGAGCATGCTGACCTGGCGCCAATCCAGATGCGCCTTGAGCACCAGACGATTGAAGCCATCGTTTTCACAGCGCCGCCGCCAGGTCTGTTCGAAGGCAGTCTGGAAGTGATCGCGAATCAGGTCGAGCCGGACTTCCTCGCCCTCGGGTGGGCGCATGTCGAAGTCCTGTACCCAGACGCGGCTCTTGCTCCCCAAACGCATCTCGTAAGGACGCTCGGAGACGATGCGCATGCCCAGGTTTTCCAGCATCGGCAACACATCGCTCAATGGGATCGGCTCGCCGTGCTTGAACAGCTTGAATCGCAAGATGTCTCGATCGCGCTGCTTCGGCCGATAGAGGCTCATCTTCAGATCGTCGAGATCGCGCAGGCTGGCCACCTTGTCCACATCAAAGGCGGCGACCGTGGGCGAGACATCTTCCGTGTAGGAAGATGGGAAGCCATCAACGTAACGCCGAGCCAGTTCCAGCCCCTGCTCTTCACCATGTTCGCGCACGAGAATGTCGGTCAGGTCATCGCGCCAGGAACGGATCGCCCGCTTGATTTTCGCTTCAATGGCGGCAATGTCGAAATCGATGACTTTTCCACCACGTGGACGGATTACGACATGGACGCGAGCCAGCTTCGACTCGCTGACCTGAATACTGAAATCGACGCGCTCGCCCTTCAGGCAGCGTTTGAGGATCTCCTGGATCTTCTCGCGGTTTTCCGTATTGAAACGGTCGCGCGGAATGTAGACCAGGCAGGAAAAGAAACGGCCAAAACGCTCGCGTCGGATGAACACTCGAGTCTGCGACCGCTCCTGCAGATCGAGGATGCCCGACGCCAGTTCCAGCAGATCGCTGGAACTGGCCTGGAACAGCTCATCGCGCGGTAGGGTCTCAAGGATATGCAGCAGCGCCTTGCCCGCATGACTGCCCGGTCGCACGCCCGATTGCTCGACGACTTCCTTGACCTTCTTGCGAACCAGCGGCGTGTCCTCGCAGCGGCGAATGTAGGCGCCCGAAGTAAACAGGCCGATCAGTCGCTTTTCGCCGCGGACACGGCCATCGTCATCGAAATACAGGACCGAGATGTAGTCCATGTAGCCACCGCGATGAACAGTGGACGCACCGTTGGTCTTGGTGATGATGACGGGATCGTGGATGGTCGGCACGTCGCCCTGCGCACCCAGCTCGGTCAACAGCCTGGCCGGGGCCTGGCGATACTCGTCGTGCATGATGCCCAGGCCACTGTCGGCCACAGGCACAAGCGCACGGCCTTCGTCCGTGTCTTCGATGGCGTACTCGCGGTACCCCAGAAAGGTGAAATGGTCGTCGGCCAACCACTCAAAGAAATCGCGCACCTCATCCAGCGTGCTGGCACCCATCGCAGAATGGGTCTCGGCAAAGTCCTCGGCAATGGCGCGGACCTGTCCCGTCATCTCCGGCCAGTCTTCCACTGCGCGACGGACGTCATCCAGCGCGGCCCGAACCCGTTTCTCGATACGCGCCAGTGCCTCGGGATAGGTCTGCCGATCGATCTGCAGATGCATCAGGGATTCGGACTGGGCAGATTCGTCGTCACGATTGCTCAAGCCCAGCCAGTGACCGCCGGCATCGCGACGGACTGGCATCACCGGGTGAACAATCAGGTGCGCAGCCAAGTCCAGATCCGACAAGGCCAGTACCACCGAGTCAACCAGGAAGGGCATATCGTCGTTGACGATCTCGAGCACCGTATGGCTCGTCGTCCAACCTGCCCGCTCATCGTCCGGATTATGAATACGGATCGACAGCTCGCCCTTTCGACGCTGCTTGGCGAACTCGAAGAAATCGGCGGCGAGCGCCGCATGTTCAGCCGTGTCGACCTTGAGTAGTTCGTCCGTGGGCGCTCGCTTGAAGAGCTGACCGGCAAACTCCGCCGCCTGCTCGCTGCCGCCACGTTCGCGCACCGCCTGAATCACGGATTCAAGGTGCGACTTCTTTCGCTTGTCTTCGGTCGTGCTCATCCGAATCAGGCCCCGACTCCTGAGATGAATCTTGAATTGTGTTTTATCTGTTGCTTGTTGCTTTTTTATTCAGAGCCGACCCCCGTGGAACCGGCGCTGCGATCGGATAGCGCTAGCTTAGCGCAGACCGGTCTCCGTGCGGGCAATCACCATGCGCTGGATTTCACTGGTTCCCTCATAGATTTCAGTGATCTTCGCGTCACGGAAATAGCGCTCCACGGGCATTTCCTTGCTGTAGCCCATGCCGCCATGCAGCTGGACGGCCTGGTGGGTGATCCACATGGCCGCCTCTGAAGAAAACAGCTTGGCCATCGAACCATCAACCGTGATGCGCGCACCGGTTTCTGCGGACTGGATCTTCGCCCAGGCAGCACGCAGGGTCAGCAGACGCGCAGCTTCCAGCTTCACTTTCATGTCAGCGATCTTCTGCTGGATCATCTGGAAGGTGCCGATCTCACGGCCGAAGGCCTTGCGGTCGCGCGAATACTCCAGGCTGGCTTCGTAGGCCGCCTGCGCGATGCCAACGGCCTGAGCCGCAATACCGATGCGGCCTGCATCAAGCACGCTCATGGCGATCTTGAAACCCTGTCCGTCTTCGCCAAGGCGGTCCTCAACAGGCACCTTGTAGTCGTTCAATTCGATTTCACAGGTGGCCGACGCGCGGATAC
This sequence comes from Pseudomonadota bacterium, assembly GCA_039414335.1. Classification (GTDB taxonomy): domain Bacteria; phylum Pseudomonadota; class Gammaproteobacteria; order Xanthomonadales; family Wenzhouxiangellaceae; genus Wenzhouxiangella. The sequence continues at coordinate 7,334 of JBCDLQ010000087.1, forward strand.
CGAGTTTCGGCTCGGTCTTGCCGCGGCTGAAGCCTTCGCGTTCCGTATCGATGATGAATGCCGTAATCCCCTTCGCGCCGGCTTCCGGATTGGAGGAGGCAAACAGCACGAGGTAGCGCGCATGAGGGCCAGAGGTGATCCACGACTTGCGCGCGTTGATCACGTAGTGCGA
>JBCDLQ010000088.1:0-7500 GCA_039414335.1 Pseudomonadota bacterium
AACAGAAATTTCAAAAAAATTTTCGTTTTCGAATCTGTTCAAGCGGGGCCGGAAACCGGCGACTGCCCGAAGCAGGAGGCGCATTATAGAGACATAAATCGAGGCGTCAACAAAAGATTTCAATTTTTTTTCGATAGGCTGGCGCTCAACGATGGGCAGCCACTGCAACTGCCTGAAATCCATCGATTTATGTCGCTCTCGAATTGGAAAAAATATCTTCGGCATTTACGCCGATTACTCGATATCCCCAAGGCGGCGCGCCAGTTCGGCCAACATCAGATCGCCACAACTGCCCGGCGAAATCCGCGATTGGAGACTGTCTTTTGGCGTTCGCTCGCCTAATTGCTCCATTTCAGCCGCTGCCTGGCGATAGGCATCCCTGAATGCCATGCCCTGACCCACCAGTTCATTGGCGCGATCCGTTGCGTGCAGCTCGGGACCGATTGCTTCCTCCATGCGCTTCTGGTCCCAGGTCAATGAGCCCAGCAGGGCGGGCACCAGCTGCAGTCCGGCGAGACCTCGCTCGAAGGCACGCAGCAGAGGAGGCTTGGTGTCCTGGAGATCTCGCTGATAGCCCGACGGCAAGCTCAATACCGATTCAAGCTCGACCCGTGCCCCGATGCTGGTGGCGTGTAATGAACGCAGCAACTCGACCGTATCGGGGTTGAGCTTGTTGGGCATGATCGATGAGCCAGTGCAGAAGGCTTCGCCCACCCGAACAAATCCAAATTCCTGGCTCGAGAACACGCTGAGATCCCAGGCCATTCGCCGCAGGTCCGCCGTCGCCGATGCCAGAGCGTCCAGCGCCCGCAGCTCAACCTTGCCGCGGCTGTTCTGGGCGGATTGAGGATTGATGACCAGTCTTGAGAAGCCCAACTCCTCCGCCACGCCCTTTCGGTCCAGGGGGAAGTTCACCCCGAATCCGGACGCCGTACCCAGAGGGCTGGCATTCAGCCAGTCGCGGGTCTGGGCGGCCAGCGCGGCGTTGTCGACGAAAGCCTCGGCATGCCCTGCCCACCAGAGCCCCAGGGAAGACGGCATGGCTTGCTGAAGATGCGTGTGCCCCGGCAGCGGAACGTTGCCCTCTCCCTCGGCGCGAGCCAGACACGCTGAGCCTATGGCGCTGCAGCAGTCAACGAGGCGGGACAAGCGATCCTTCATGTAGAGCCTGAGGGCAACGGCAACCTGGTCGTTACGACTCCGACCCGCATGAATGCGACCACCCACCTCGCCCAATTCTCGGGTCAACCAGTGCTCGATCGCCGAATGGCCGTCTTCGAAGCGCTCATCGAGCTCGAAATCGCCCCGGTCAAAGGCCACGATCAACGCATCCAGACTGGCCAACATGGCCTGAACCTGATCGTCGCCGAGCAAGCCGATGCGACCGAGGCCCGAGGCGTGTGCCTTGCTGGCCTGGATATCGAACAGAAACAGTTCGCGATCGAGCAGGACATCCTGACCGGCCAGAAAACGCATGACCTGATCATCGACTGCTTGTGATGAGTCCTTCTTCCAGATGTAGTCCGTCACGGCATTCTCCGGTGGTAGTCGCTCAGCAGCATCCTGCTCAAAGTGTGATGGATTCGAGTTCGTCCAAGCCCAACGCAAGATTGAGGTTTTGCATGGCCTGGCTGGCCGCACCCTTCAACAGGTTGTCCAGAACCACCACGAAGCTGGCCCGATGCGGGTTCCTGTCATCAACCGTGAACCCACCCAGCCGGAGTCGCGGCGTATCAGCAACCTGCTGAACCTCTGGAATGTCCTCAAGCACATCAATCAGCGGTTCATTGTCGTAAGCAGCAGAACAGCATTCGTAGAGCGCTTCGGGCGTTGAAGGATCCGTAAGATCCATTGCAATGGTCAACGAGATGCCGCGGAAGAACGGCGCGACGTGTGGATGGAAGCGAACCGGTCGGCCCAGTCGGGCCGAGACTTCCTGTTCATGGACATGACCCGTCAGCGCATAGGGCAGCAGGTTGTTCTCCAGGCGCGCCGGATCGTTGCGGGGCGATGGGGTGCGGCCGGCGCCGCTGAAACCCGAGACACCGAAAACAACAGGCGGTCGGACCAGCGCATCCCGGAATGGCAACAGACCGAACTGCGCCCCGGTGGCATAGCAACCGGGATTGGCAATGCGGCGGGCCGTTCGAAGGGCATCGCGATTGCACTCGGTCAGGCCGTAGACCCAATCGGCGTCGAAGCGCCAGTCCGCGCCAAGGTCCAGAATCACGGAATCGGGATGCACCGCCTCGATGGCACCAACCCAGGCCTGGCTGTGCCCATTCGGCAGGGCCAGCACCCAGGCCTCCGCGTCGACCTCGCTCACTTGCTCCGGTGAGCAAGCTGAAAAGGTCTGTGTCGAATCGGGCCATTCGGGAACCGTATCGATGATCGGCGTTCCCGACTGGCTGGCGCTGGAGGCGATAGCCAGAGTCATCTGCTCGTGCCGCGCCATTAGCCGGAGCAGTTCCGAGCCCGTATAGCCACGCCCGCCGATCAATGCGAGTTTTGGCATGACGCTCCCCTGTTGATCTGATTCAACTGACCCTTCCTGTTCCGATACGGACCCGACATCACACCCATCCCGACTCGCGCTGGCGAGCATCGGCAACGACCTCGCCCAATCGATCAAAGTCGTCGACACCCAGCGTATAAATGATCCAGGCACCATGGCGATGACTGGTTCGCGCCTGCTGGAAATACCAGTTGGCAATCGGATTGTCCGCGCGAGCGCGCCAGTACAGGCTGGGGAATCGATGAATCAGCGCCTGCCAGAGCGCTGCACCAAGGCCTTCGCCCTGTGCTTCCGGCGTCACCACGAATTTGTCCAGGTAGGGCACGCCGGCGGCGCCTTCCACAATAAGCGCGGCAGCCCGACCACTTTCAGCCCACAACAGACCCTTGACCTGACGCTGGCTCCACCAGTCGGGCTGCAGTTCGCGGCCAAAACTCTGCTCCAGCAGCCGGGTCAAGGGGCCGAGCAGGCTCGGGTCCACCGAATCGAACCAATCGATCCGCTCCCCACGCCGTATCAACGTGCCCGCCCCCGTATGGGTAAACAGCTCACGGGTGAGGTTGGCTGCCGAGGTGATGGATACGGACGTCTCGGGCGGCAGGCGGTCCAGCGTGTCCTTGATCTGCTCGAGCTTCAAGCGCATGCCGGAATGAACCCAGTCCTGTTCCAGCAGGTGGTCATAGTCGGTCCGCAGACTGATGGCAGAAATCACCCGTCCGCTCTCATCCAGCAAGCCACCCGTTCCCGTCAGGAAGATCACCTTGTGCGGCTTGACTGCCCAGACCAGTTCGCGCGCCGCGATATCGGCATTGATGTTCATGACCTGTCCCGACGGTGATTCACCCAGACAGGCGACCACGGGCAAGGCACCGGATTGAATGGCATTGCGCACGGGCTCGAGCTCGACGCGAGCGACCTGGCCGACCAAGCCTAAGCGTTCCGGGTCAGCCAGTTCGGATTCAAACACGCCATGGATGACACCGCGGGCGCGAACACCTCGGGCCTCCAGCGCATCGACGATCGCTGCATTGGCGCGATAGATCACCGGCCTGGCCACCGCCATGACTTCCTCCGTGGTGACACGGAGTCCGTCATGCTTCTGCACTTCGACGCCAGCCTCAGCCATGGCTTCATCGAGCTGTGGTCCGGCGCCATGCAACACGATGGGCGTCAATCCCAGGCGATGCAGAAAAGCCAGCGCAGCGGCCAGCTCATCCAGATCCTCCTGCATCACGGCGCCGCCGACCTTGACCACGGCAAAGCGGGTTTCCTCGATGCGCGAGAACTGCTTCAGGTACTGGCGCGCCTCCCGGCTTGAACCGAGCTGACCCAGCAGTTCAATGACCGTTTGCCTGACCTCAACCATGATCAACGATGTGCTTGTAGATTCCAGCCGCCCGCGTGAGCTGGTCTATCGTGACCCACTCATCCACCGCGTGCGCCTGAGCGATATCCCCAGGCCCCAGCACCAACGCGGGCAAGCCGGCATCGGAAAACAGCGAGGCCTCGGTCCAGAAACCGACGGGCTCACCGATCGACAGGCCCTGCCGATCGCAGAACGCGCGCGCGGCCTGATCGTCGCGGCCGCCGGCCGGTAGCGGTGGCCCGGCGAAGGGAATTTCCCAAGTCGCCCACTCGGACGCATCGGCCAGGCCCTTGAGCGCATTGAACAGGGCGTCATTCGACTGACCCGGACCGAGACGCGCTGAGTAGTGAATCCGAGCATCACCGGCGATGACGTTTGACTTGGTGCCGCCGCTGACCAAGCCCAGGTTGAAGCAGGTTTCGCGACCTTCCGCTGCCTCGCTTTCGCAGTGGACCAACGCGGCTGAAGTCCAGCGCGCCATGCGGTGATTGGCGTTGTCCTGCAGTGCGCGGAATTCGGAAGAATGCCCCATGACACCAGAAAAATGGCCTTTCACCGACAGGAACCCGCGATGAGCCAGGATTGCCTGACAGCCCGTTGGCTCGCACACGACGACCTGCTGATAGCGCCGGTGTTCGGGCGACTCCAGAAAGTGTCGGATACAGCAGCTGCCCGCGCCTTCCTCATCGCTGGAAAATAGAATCGCCATGGGCCCATCACTGGCTTCCGCAACCGAAAGCAGGGCGGCTGCAGCACCCTTGATGTCGCGGACGCCGCGACCGAAGACGCGATCATCCTCGACGGTGAGCTCGAGCGCAGGCCGGGTCCAGCCCTCGCCCACGGGCACCGTATCGAGGTGGCAGTTGAACAGCACAATCGGCTCGCCACGGACCGCGTGCAGATTGACGTGGCCATCGCCATGATCGTCGATGTCCACCTTGAATCCGACGCCTTCCAGGACCTGAGTCGCGTAGGCGAACATTGACGATTTGGCGTCAATGCGGCGCGGTGGATTCTGACTGTCGCAAGCCACTAGAGGCTGCAGGTGATTGAGGATGTTCTCGATCATCGTTGCTCCAATCAACCGCCGCGGCGAATGCGCGCGGCCAGGGTGGAGCTCTGACCGATCAGCTTGACGAATCCTTCAGCCTCCTCGGGCGTCCAGTCGGCGGACTGGGCATAGACTGCATCGGGATCCTTGAGCAGGAATCGTGAACCCAGAGAAACGGCCTGCACGCTGCCCCCATCGGTCGCCAGTCGAACGACGCCCGTCACGTAGCGATTGGCCTTGGCCAGATAGGCCTCGAGATCGTACTTGTGGGGTTCGAAAAAGAATCCCGTGTAAACAAGCTCGCCCCAGCGCTGGGCTACGGTTTGCTGAAACTGATTTTGCAGTCGCGTATTGACCGCCTCGCGCAGGGCGCGCTGGGCGACCATCAATCCGTCCACGCCCGGACACTCGAACACGATCCGTCCCTTCAATCCGATGGAAACATCACCGGTATAGATATGTCGGCCGACGCCATAGGCGCCGAGCAAGTGATTGAGTTTGGCCAACAGTTTCGGGCCGGACATCTGGTCTCCGTTGAGGCTGACAGCGCGACCTTCCTCGAAGCCCAGCGTCAACTCGAGGCGATCCTCCGGCCATTGGGCGCGCGGCCGACACCAGACGTGCGTATCGTCTCCCGGGTCGCCGAATTCATCAATTTCCTGCCCCGATAGGGTGACGCCCAGGAGATTCTCGTTGATAGAGTAGCGGCTCGATGATTCGGGCACCTCGATGCCCGCATCAGCCATCAGCTTGAGCTCGTGATCGCGAACGTTTCGGGTCTCGCGCTGGAGCTCCCGAATCGGCGCATGGATGACGTAGTCACCCAGAGAGCGAACGGACTGATCAAAGCGCAGCTGGTCATTGCCCATCCCCGTGCAGCCGTGAGCAAAATGCTGCGTACCCAGCGCATCGGCCAGCTTCAGGCATTGCTCCACAATAACGTAGCGATCCGAGCACAGCATCGGATACTGCTCGAGCGTTCGGGCACCCGACCACAGCAAGGTCACCACAAACTGATCCCACAGCGCTTGCGAGGCATCCAGCTCATGGTGCTGCTCGGCACCGAGTGCACGCGCCCGCTCAGCAATCCACGCCTTCTGCTCGTCATCGATACCGCCCGTGTCCACAAAGGCCGTGTGAACGGTATAGCCCTGTTCCTTCAGCGCCAGCACGCAGTAACTCGTATCCAGCCCGCCTGAAAACGCGAGCACTACAATCTGTTGTTCGGACATGTTGTCGATCTCTGTCAATTGGTTCCAGTTGTCAGTTCAGCAGCGGTGCGCTACTTCCCACCCAGCAGCTGGCTCATCATGGCCTTCTGGACGTGCAGTCGATTCTCAGCCTCATCGATGGCGACGCAATAGCCGGCATCCATGACTTCATCGGTGGCCTTGATGTTGCGACGCAGGGGCAGGCAATGGCTGAAGCGGGCCTGGTTGGTCAGCGCCATCTTGGCGCCATCAACGATGAAATGGCGATAAGGCTCGCGAAGGGAGGCTTCTTCCTCGGGACGGCCATAGAGGGGCAGGGCGCCCCAACTCTTGGCGTAGACGAAATCAGCGCCCGCGTAGGCTTCTTCAATACTGGTGCTGACCTCAATCGACCCGCCCGAGTCTTCTGCCTGTTCTTCAGCCGCATCCATGAATTGCTCGTCAAGCAGATAGTCCCTGTGCGGCACGAGCATGGTGATATCCATACCGAACTTGCTTGCAATCAGCAGCGCCGAGTTGGCCACGGCCGTATTGAGCGGACGCGGATGCCAGGTCCAGGTCAGGACAAACTTCTTGCCGTCGGGCTCGCCGATATGATCCTGAATGGTCCGCATCAGCGCCAGTTCCTGACAGGGATGGACGATGGTCTCCATGTTGATGACCGGTACGGACGAGTGCTTGGCGAGCGACTTGATCACGGCGTCCTTGCGATCTTCCGACCAATCCTTGAACTGGGGAAAGGCACGCAGGGCGATGGCATCGCAATAGCGCGAAAGGACACCGGCAACCTCCGCAATGTGCTCTTCGGCGTCGCCGTCCATGACCACACCCGCTTCGAACTCGATTCCCCAGGCTGCCTTGCCAGGCTCCAGAACCACCGCGTGGGCACCGAGCTGGAAGGCCCCGATCTCGAAGGATGTTCGAGTCCTGAGCGAGGGATTGAGAAACAGCAGGGCCAGGCTCTTGCCGCGCAGATCCTGATTGATCGGCTCGGTCCGCAGGCGTTCAGCCGCGTCAAGTACCGCCTGGAGCTCCGGTCGTGTCCAATCCTGGGTGGTCAGAAAATGTCGCATGTCAGCTTGTTTCCAATCGTCGAGTCAGTGTTCATTCAATCGCATATTTCACCGATACCAGCGCAAAAAAAACCCAGCGCGTTGGCTGGGTCTGATCAGTGTTGGAATCGTTGAAAAACCGCTGGGGTTGTCAGTGATTCCCGGACCAGGACCCGGCCAAGGTCGCGCGTGAGCGACGGCGTCGCACGCTGATTCGAATTCGGCGATGGGTCGTGGCTGATGTCATGGCGCTAAATCTGCCACAAGCCGACAGGCATGACAAGCCTCAACGGCATCACTTTGAA
>JBCDLQ010000089.1:0-7494 GCA_039414335.1 Pseudomonadota bacterium
CAGCCGGCCTTCTTCGTCATAGATCTGCTGGGTCAGAATCTCACCACGGGGATCAATGACCGCCGTGACGTGATGGGGATAGTCCGTGTTGCCGTACTGGAATGTAGTGACACCATCGCCCAAATCCGTGACCGTCTCCAGATTGCCCAGAGCGCCATAGCCGTAGAGGATGCGGCCCGGCTGTTCACCCATAACGGCCGGCGGCACACGCACCTCGACGACCCTGCCCTGAGCATCGCGAACGTAGTCGATCGACTGCCCCGTGGAGCTGACGATGCCGTCGTCATCGATCGTCAGCGTGCCGCCGAGCGCATCTCTGACTTCGATCAGACCCTCTTCTTCACTGATGACATAGACGACCTTTTCGGGCGTTTCCAGCTCGTAGACCGACGGGTTGTAGGGAATGATGTAGTCGGCAAAGCCGTTCCCGAAGTTGGACACGACCGGCGGTCCATCAACGACTCGCAGTTCGTCCTCGACGCCCTTGTCGGGTTCGAATTCCACTTCAAACTGGAACGAGGCAGGGAAGCCACGCTGCACCGGTTCGAAGGTGAAGCCGACGCGCTCCCCGTCGGGCTTCGTGACGACTACCCGCGTGCCGACATTGAAGGGCTCGGCCAGCATCGCCGCCAGGGGCGAATCCGGATCACTGGTTTCCCGGACCGAATCCTGGACGCTGCCCGACAGATAAAGACGCCAGCCCGGCCCGAGATCGCCACCCGTTGCGCCATGAACACCAGCGTCCAGGCTGTCGTAGGACCGTCCAATGGTCAGCGGTGTACCGGCCAGGGGCATGATCACATCGGCCGTGGCGCTGCGCACGCGGCCCGGCTTGAAGCCACCGCCGATATTGATCCGGAACTCGATGCCACCGGTCTGGAGACCATCACTGCCCAGAATGCTGACCCAGTACTCACCCTCGGGAAGCACGGTGGGATCGATCAGGGCCACCTCGCTCTGATCGACCGGGCCCGCTCCCTGGGCCAGCATTTGGGGCACGCCTTCGAGACCGGCTCGAATGGCGACCTCCCAGGTCAGGGCAGCAGGCGTGTTGTCGTCGATGCTCACAACCAACGGGGTGGGCCTGAGCAGCAAGCCATCGATATCGGGCGAGAACAGCTCGACCACGGGCTTCTGATCATCGTTGCAATCGGCCACCTGCAGGGACCGAGAACCGAAGGCCGTCAAGCCGCTGACGTCCGTGGCACTGGCGCTAGCGGGCACATTGCCCGGCGTGCTCGGCGTCCAGTCAACGCAGTTGGCGAGCAACGATTGGGGCTGACCGTCGATCAGCAGCTCGCGACTGGCGATACCGACATTGTCGCTGGCCTGCAGACACACCGTCACGGATTCCGTTGCACAGGCGGGCTGCCGTTCGATGAAGATATTGACGCTCGGAGCTTCGAGATCAGCAACAACAGTCACGGCAAAGAGCACATTGACGCGTCCGCCCCAGTCATCAGCCAGTTCAATCTCGAAGTCGTAGCTGCCGGGTGTGACACCCGTCGTCGGCCAGGACAGCCATCCAGCCTCTGAATCCAGATTCATCCCCGTGGGGCCATTGACCAGGCTGAAGGTCAGCGTATCGCCGTCGGCGTCATTGGCAATGAACAGATGGTTGTATGTCTGGCCGACCAACACCGCAGCCGGTGGCGTGCTGTCCAAAGTGGGAATCGCATTGCCCGGCCGGACCACCACGTCAAAGGCCTGTTCAGCGCTCAATCCTTCTGCATCCGTGACCACCAGCGTAATCGGTACAGATGCCGGTGTTCCGGGCGGCGGCGTCCAGTCCATCTGTCCGCTGAATGGATCAATGGTCAGGTCTACGGGCGCGGTGCTGACGCTGTAGGTCAGATCGTCAAACTCCGGATCAACAGCCTCGGCGCCATAGGACCAGGGCTGTCCGACCACGGCAAAGAGCGGCGGCGTGGTCGTGATGTAGGGCGCCTGATTGGGCAAATTGTCCAAGACGGTCAACACGAAGCGCTGGCTGGCCTGCAGACCCGACGCATCGGTGGCGACCAGTTCGATCACGTGCGGACCCAGATCACCGGCCTCTGGCACCCAGATCAAGGAACCCTCGACCGGGTCGAGCACCATGGCGGGCGGACCCTGAGCCAGCACGAAGTTCGGTGCGGGCTCCTGCGGCGGACTGACTCGGAATCGATAGCGATACTGGGTCCCGACCGCAGCGAAGGCGATGGGTGTGCTGACGAAGCTCGGCCCGGGTGGCGTAGTCGCCGGCTCACCGATAAACAAGGTGAAGCTCTGGGTTGCCAGACCGCCCTGCCCGTCATCGGCCTGGATGATGACACTGTGCTGCCCCGGTTGTGCGTTCGGCCAGGTCAGCAGACCTGAAACGGGGTCCACCGCCAGGCCGGCAGGAGCACTCAGCAGCGAGAAGCTCACGCTATCGCCATCGGGATCAACCACAGTTGTTGCAGAACCGTAGTCCCCGCCAATCGGACCCTGAATCACCGGCGTACTGGTGAAGAACGGCGGTGTGTTGAAGCCGACCTCGGCCACGTTGATCGAGAAGGACTGGCGACTGACGCCACCGCGCCCATCAGACGCGCGCAACACCACATCGAAGCTGCCCGCTACTGCCGGCGTCCAACTCAGCTGTCCAGCGTTCAGGCTCATGCCAGCGGGTGCTGTCAACAAGGCATAGGTCACCGAGTCGCCGTCACCGTCGTCTGCGTTGGCAGCGTATTGCCAAGGCCGACCCACGGTCGCTCGAGTGGCTGGAATCGTCGTGAAGTTCGGCGCCTGATTCGCCGGTAGAATCCAGCGAGGCTGGAAGTCGATGGGGTTCAGGCTTGGATTGGCGAAGGCCAGTTCGCGAATCGGCGAGCTGCTGTTGGCCGGCAAGGCGCTGCCTTCAGGCACGAGCACCACATAGGGCTCGCCATTCGGCGTCAGGCCATCGGCATTGAGCAGGCTGACACTGGGATCAAGATCAACTCCGACTGCCATCAGGATCGGGCCACGCAGCGCCGCGCCCGGATTGTGCACGGCCACGTCGACCAGCAGCCGTTGCGACGTCTGATCGAAGGTCGTATTAGAGAACTCCCCTTGAAGAAGATCCGTCACCTCCGCGTAGCTCGCCCACGGGTCGCTGTCGTCGCCCGCGCCCATCAGTTCGATTTCCAGGACCGTCGGACCACAGGCCTCGACGGCAGAAATCGTGACCCGATTCGGACCCGGCTGTAGCTCGATCGTGGCAAAGAAAGCACCGCTGCCATCCAGGACCGAGGACGGCTGACCGTTGACCTCCACCTCCAACACGGGCCGCAGGCGGTTGACGGGCAGAACCCGGCCGCTGAGCACGATGGGCACGCCAGACGGCAGCAAGGTGCCGGGCAATGGCGAGACATCGGTGAACTCAGGCGCGGCGACGACCTGTGCAGAACCGCAAGCGGCCAGCGCGATCGAGCGAGCCACGGGCAAGACATCGCCAAGATCGAAGTCAGCGACGGTTGAAATCCCACCCGTACCGACCGTGATCAGGCCGGCCATGGCGCGAACCTCATCCGGTGCAATCGACGGCAGCAAGGGAGACACCACCACGTTGTTCTGTGCCGCGATCTGGCGAGCATAGAAGACCGATTCGATATCGAAATCATTGACCGGCGAACCGCAGTAGGAACCCTCATCGGCCACAGGAATGACCAGCCGGACAGCCTCCGGGTCCCAGGCCAGTTGGTCCGCGACCACGGCGACGGCCGGGCCCCAGTTCTCGATGGCGCCGTTGAAGCCGTCGTCGCATTGATCAAGCGTGGTCATGAAGGGCGGCGGTGTCCCCGGAATCACCGTGCCCAGCTCCGTCGTGATGTCGCTGGTCAGACAGGTGGCTTCACCCAGCCCTGCGATACCCCAGAAACGAGAGTTGATGGGAATACCGTCATCGGCGAGCGCCTGCACGAGCTCGGCGGTGATGTCGCACATGGTCTGATTGACCGGGTTCATGGACGGCGAGGTGTCGAAGGTGAACACCACGTCCAATGCACTGCAGGCCGCGCAGCCTTCCGGCAATACGATGGTCTCGCCCGCCGAGGCCACCTGGAACAGCCACTCTGGTGTATTGCTCCGCGTGTTGGTGAAGACCAACTCGTAGAGTCCGTCAGCCAGAGCAAAGGGGCCCCGGTCATGGGTGTTGACGCTGGCCGCATTGACGGGCCCGAAGACGCGTCGACCGACCGGATCGATCAGCTCCCACTGATTGAAGTCTGCCGGGAACATCAGGTCGAAGAGCAAGGCCTGACCGTCCTGCTCGGGCTGTACCGTGTAGCTCAGGCGAGCCCCTCGGCTCGGGAACTCGGCAATCACAACCTCATCGACGGCAATGGGTCCGGCGTCCAGATCGGTCACCGTCGAAAGACGCCAGGAAGGCTGCCCTTGACCCAGGAGGGAACGGATCTCTAATTCATACTCGCCGGCCGGGAGGGAGAATGGACCCCGAACCGCGTTAACCAGCGAATTCAGGTTGACGTCGGCGAAGGGTTCCCAGCCCGACGGCATGTGTCGAAGGGTGGCAAAGGCATTGTTGGCGGTCACCAGAGGCTCGAACAGGATTCGACTGGATGCTGACTTGAGATTGAAGGTGTAGCGCTGCGCTGTGCCTGCACCGGGTGGTGTCCAGGCTTCGGTCTGATCGATCGACGTCTGAAGCGCCGCTGGGTTCGAGGGCGCATGCAGGGTCAGGTCATAGGCGCTGGTGGTCGGATTGACCATGGAGATCAGAAGCCGGTACGCACCCGGCTGGACCGGCAAAGGTCCACTGTTGTCGTTCAAGGCGAGCTGCAGACGACTGGGACTGATGACCTCACGCCCCGAGGCATCAAGCAAGGAGTAGCGCAAGGCGCTGTTACCGCTATTGACCTGCACATAGAGTTGTTCGACACCGGACTGGACCGTGAGGGCGTAGTCATGACGTTGACCCGGGACCGCCATCGTGCCCGTCACGGGTACGGGTGAAGCGCCCAGACTGAGGTTCGCCGTCAGATCATTCACCGTGCGGATCTGGAACTGATAGAACGGTGTGCCAGCAGCAGTGGCCTCGAAGATCAGGCGATAGTCACCGGCCAGCAAATCATAGGCACCCAGGCTATCGCTCGAGAACTGGGCACGGCTTGGACCGAAGACGCGCTCGCCTTCAAGGGTCTCTAGCGTCCAGCGTAGTTGACTTCCTCCAGCAAAGAGCTGGAAGTAGTGACGACCGTCTGTCGGCACGGTGAAGAGATAGTCATTCCTGAAGCCCGAGAGATTAACGGGGGAATCAATCAGTTGATCGAGGTTGACGATCGACTCGGTGACCGCGACTTCATTGGCCTGGAAGGCGTAGTTCGAACTACCGCTACCGCCGCGCGAGAACTCAACCGTGTAGTCACCGGCTGCAAGCAGGTACGGACCCCGATCGTCCGTACCGGCAAATTGGGCGCGCTGATTATTGAACAGCGTTTGTCCCGAGGCATCGAGCAGCGTCCAGGTCAGGTTGCCGCTGCCCTGGTTCAACTGGAAATAGACGCGACGGTCCGTCGGTACCGTCAACAGCCACTGCTGGGTCTCCCCGCTGTTGATGGATGATTGCGCTTCCACATCGAGCGCGATCGGTGTTCCCGTAGGTGCGAAACCCGAAATACCGTTGTCATTGAGAGCCAGCGTGTAACTGGCGGTAGTTCCACCCTCGCCGAGCACGGTCAAGGTGTAATCGCCGCCGACCAGACTGCGCTCGAGCAAGTTGGGCAAGTTGGCTGTTCGTCCAACAACCTCGCGACCGACCGCATCTCTCAGGATGTAATTCAGCGCACCGAAATTGGAACTGGCCTGGCGCTCGATGGCCAATTGCTGGTTGGCCGGAACAGTAAAGCTGTATTCCCGGCTCTCACCCGGAGTGACAATCGCATCGCTGATCACCGATCCCAGGGTGGTCGGACTCTGAATCAGCGTTCGCGTCACGAGCGTGAACTCGACAAAGCCCAGGAAGGCGCCTTCTCCAGTGACGACCAGAGTGTAGTCACCGCCAGCAAGCGGAATGCTTTCTATGTCGTTGGTGTTGAGCGTGCGCTGCAGGACGATGCGTCCCAGGGCATCTTCGATCCACCAGTTGAAGAATGCCGCGTTGTTGCTATCGGTCCGATCGAGCAGGTATTCACCACTCGGCAGCGTGCTGAGACTGAAACGATGGGACTGGCCCGGCGTCACGATATCCGCGCGAGCGGGCGTATCGAGTAGCAACGCACTCGTGGTATCGATCACTTCGAAAAGCAGTACATCACCCGTGATATCACCGGTCGATCGACTTCTCACTGTGATCTGATAAGTGCCGGCCAACAGATCAAGGGGCTCATCAGGTGCATTCAAGCTGGTACTCCAGTCCCTGATCTCCGCTCCGTCGCTGCGATCCAGTCGCCACTGTCCAAGGTTGGAGGTGTGGCTGAAGTCGAAGTTGACGTAGACGCGCTTGTTCTCGCTCAAGGTGAACTCGAAGCGGTTGACTTCCGACACGTCGGTACTGCTGTAGGTCGCGCTTCCGCCCAAGGGCAGCGAAATCGGTACGGGCTCCATCACGGGCCGAGCCTGCAGGCTGTACTGTCCCGAGTAGCCGTTGCGTCCCCGCACCTCGACAAGATGCTGACCGGCGGGCAGGTCAATCGCCGAGGTCACCGTCGGAGCCGATGTCGTCCAATCGACGCGGACATTTCCCAAAGCATCGGTTATCCGATAGCTCAGCTGATTCGGGCTGCCGACGGAGAAGAACAGGCGAAGAGATGCGGGCTGCATCAGCGGCAGGTCGTATTGGTGGGTGGCGCCGATACTCGTGAAACTCCGGGTATCTATCGAATCCAGCGCGAGGACACTGCCCGTATCCTGTACGTCATGGGCGATGAAACTGAAGGTTCCCGTAGCCGTCGGCGTTTCACCCCGCACCGTGAGGCGGTAGTCGCCCCCCATGAGGGTCGCCGCCGGCAAGTCGGACAGCTGCGTCAGGTTTTGCGTGATGACCCGACCAAATAGGTCCTCAAGCGTCCAGTTCAGCTGATTGACGTTGGTCCCCGCGGTCCGTTCGATGTAGACCCGTTGCCCGACCGGCAGATCGTTCAGGTCGAAGACCAGCTCCTGACCCGCCAGAATCTCACCGCTGGTTTCCACATCGAGCGAGGTCTTGCTTGAACCGGCCCAGGCAGGTCCTCCCATCAGCAGGAAAGCGAGTGCCAACAGCCCCATTCCCGTGCGCAATATCCGGCCAGATTCTGGTCGCTTCATCCCGATCGCCCTCGTTGACGGTTGATGTACTTCGACGAGGCTGACACTAAGGCGGCGCGCCAGGATGAAACTTGAAAATGGTTTGAAAGAAGCTTGAAAATCCGATGGATTCAAGCGAATTC
The DNA here is from genome assembly GCA_039414335.1 of Pseudomonadota bacterium. Taxonomy (GTDB): domain Bacteria; phylum Pseudomonadota; class Gammaproteobacteria; order Xanthomonadales; family Wenzhouxiangellaceae; genus Wenzhouxiangella. Next base: position 7,389 of record JBCDLQ010000089.1, read on the forward strand.
AGTAACTTAGTGACTCAAAAGACCAGACCCGACTTGAGGGGAGGCTAGTGCTCTTCAGCCAAGCGAGCAGCCGGCCAACGCCGCGCAAAACGCCAGTGACGTTCGG
>JBCDLQ010000090.1:0-7487 GCA_039414335.1 Pseudomonadota bacterium
AGCGCTTGTCGGCGTCAGCGTTGCTATGAGCCACCGGCTTGCCTCTTCTGAAGGAATGAGGCCACCGCGACGCCGAGTCCCGCCACCCAGACCACATAGACAAGACCCACACTTCGCTCATAGGTGCCCAGGGAAATCACACCGATGAGCAGGATGGCCGGGATCAGCAGTAGCCAGAGCACCAGACAGACGGCGTTGAATCGGGCCAGACCCGATGACAATCGATTGAATCCCAGCTGCAGACAGCCCATCGCAAAACCGACCAGGCTGGCGACTACCCACAGGGGATCATTGGCCTCCGGGCCTTGGAGCGCTTCCATCGGTGCCGTCGCAAAGAACCAGGCCACGGCAAACAGTCCTGCGCCAGCCAAGGCCAGCAGAGCACGACCCACCTGCCAGAACCAACCGCGATCAAGCCCACCCAGCTGCCAGGCCAGGATGATCTGAGCGGTACCGAAAAGGATCAGTGCCAGCGTATGCAGCTGACCCCATCGAGCCTGGCTGAGGACGGCGATCGGGTCCTGATAACGGTTATCGGCACAGGCAAACAACACCACCACGTGAAGTACGGGAGTAAGCAGTGCCAGGACAAGCGCGATTCGTGACAACATCTCAATTCCGTGCAGTCGTCCAAATGGAATAGGATACGGCGATGAATACTCGTCTTGAGGGAGACGGTCTGTCAATGGGCACAGGTTTACTTGGGCATCGTATCCGGTGAGCGCAGCAGCCGGCAGCAAGGCAGGAACGGCACTGCTCACCCTGGGTCGCTTGCCCAAGGGGCTGGACCTGGCCCGTGCGCTGGCCCAGGCTGGCTGGCGCGTGCTGGTGGCCGAACCGGGCAAGCGCCACCTCTGCGGCAGTTCCCGTGCCGTTTCCGCCAGCTTTCAGGTCGCCGCACCGTTCAATGAGCCAGAAGCCTATCTGTCCGACCTGATCGAGATCATCGAACGGGAGTCCGTTGATCTCGTGCTCCCCGTGTCCGAAGAAATCCTCCACGTCGCTGCCCTCCATGACCGAGTGGGTCCTGGCGTGCGCATCGCCAGCATGCCCCTGGATCAGTTGCTGTCCGTGCACGGCAAGCTGTCTTTTGTCAGACAGGCGGAAGCGTTCGGCCTGTCCGCTCCTATCACTCATCGACTCAGCGAAGCGAATGGCCAAACCCTGATTCAGGATTACGCAGCGATCATCAAGCGCGAATTCTCCTGTGCCGGCGCGGGACTGGAAATGGTGGCCAAGGGGGCAGCACTACCGACGCGAGATCAGCCTGACGAATGGCTGGTCCAACAGCGCATCGATGGCCAGGAGCTGTGCAGCTTCACGATCGCCGATCGTGGCCGCTCGATCGCGACCGTGGTGTATCGCGGTACGGTGGTGTCGGGCACGGTCGCCGTTTGCTTCAAACGGATCGATCCTGATCCGGCCGTCGTAGACTGGGTGGAGCGCTACATCGAAGGCGCTGGATTGAGCGGCTTCATCGGCTTCGACCTCATGGTCAATGACCAGGGGGAAGTGTTCGGGCTGGAGTGCAATCCGCGCGCAACCAGCGGCGTTCATTTCTTCAAGCAGGCCGACCTGGCTTCGGCCATTATTGATCCAATGAATTGCCAGCAACTACGCTTCAAGGCACATCGATTGTTCCAGCAGTTTTATCCCACGCTGACGGAGACCCAGATCTCCTTTTTCAAGCGCGATCAGTTTGTCCACAAGCTGGGACAGCTGCTGCGAGCCCGGGACGTCAGCTGGCAGCTCAGCGACCCCCTGCCCTTTTTGCTGCTGCCTTGGACCGCCTGGGCCATCCTTTCGAAGACCCTGTTCAAGGGCATGAGCTTTGGCGAGGCCGCCACCTGGGATATTGAATGGATTGCACCCAGCGAGAGAGCTTCATGAGCGACGCTTTGTATCGTCCGCCCGCTCCGGTGCCGATGACACCGCTGCGGTCCCTGCTACGCGTCATGCGGGAGGGGGACGGCAATCTCCTGAGCCTGGTCCCGAAGGCGGCCTACCGCGAACGCATCACGCCGCTGGGCTACTCACGCCGATCGATCGTGTTGATCAATGATCCGCAATGCATCCGCGACGTAATGACCGACCCGCTGGAGATTTTCCCGAAAAATGATCTGTTCGTCGGTGCGCTGGAGCCCCTGGTGGGTGATTCGATCTTCGTCAGCAGCGGAAAGACCTGGCGTCGTCAGCGCCGAATGATCGACCCGGCCTTTTCCCACATGCGCATCAACCAGGCCTTTCCCGCCATGGCCGACGCCGTGGCCGAGTACGAGAAAACACTGGATCGCCACTCTGCCAGCGGTGAGCTATTGTCCCTTGATGTGGCCATGAGCCAGCTCACGGCCGACGTGATCTGTCGCACGATCTTCTCCCAGTCGCTGGAGTCGAACCGCGCCAAGGCTGTCTTCAAAGACTTCATGGCCTTCGAACGGGCTGTGGCCAGCGTGGAGATTCGCCGGCTGATCTTCGGCAAGGCCTTCGAGCACGTGCCGCAGCCCGATCACGTGCTGGCAGCCTGCGAACGGATTCGCGGGCACATTGACGAAATGCTGGCCCCGCGATTCGCGCGAGATGCACAACCGATCGACGACATTGTCGGCGCCGTCATGGCCGCGCGCGATCCTGACACGGGAAAGGGCTTTACGCGCCAAGAGCTGATCGATCAAATCGGCGTGTTCTTCCTGGCCGGCCATGAAACCACCGCCAGCGTCCTGACCTGGACCTTCTTCATCCTGTCCCAGCAGCCTGAGACCGTTGCTCGACTGCGACGTGAAGTTGAAGAGGTCGTTGGCGATGGACCACTCCGCTTCGAACACGTCAAGAAGCTGGCTCTGGTTCGCAGCGTGTTCCGCGAGGCGCTGCGACTGTATCCACCCATTACCTTCATCCCGCGGGTCGCGACCGAATCCACTCGCATCGCCGGCCGCCGCATCAAGCGCGGTGCGATGGTCATGATTTCGCCCTGGACCACGCACCGCAACGCCCTGCTCTGGGACCACGCCGACCGATTCGATCCGGATCGTTTCCTGAGCGGCAACGAGCAATCTGAGAAGGAAAACACCTTCCTATCCTTCGGTCTGGGTCCGCGGGTCTGTATTGGTGCGGCCTTTGCCACCATCGAGAGCGGCCTGATCCTGGCCAGCCTGGTTCGTCGCTATGACTTCGAGCCAGAGCATCCAGGGCAGGTCCGGCCCGTCGCACGTCTGACGACGCGACCGGCAAAGGAAATCATGTGTCGCGTGAGGCGTCGCGAATGAGCACACCGCATGTGATTGTGATCGGCGCGGGGATGGGCGGACTGGCCGCCGCATTGGATCTGCTCAGCGCCGGCGCGCGCGTCACGGTGCTGGAGCGTCAGACCACGCCCGGCGGCAAGATGCGCGAAATCAAGATCGCCGGTCAGGCCATCGACTCGGGCCCCACGGTCATGACCATGCGCTGGATCTTCGACGCCTTGTTCGACCGCGCGGGCCTGAACTTTTCGGAACACGTCGTTATGCATCACTCGGATCTGCTGGCGCGCCACAGCTGGCTGGACGGCAGTCGTCTGGACCTGTTCACGGATCCAGAGCGCAGCCGTGAAGCGATTGCAGAGTTTTCGGGATCGAGTGAGGTGCGGGCCTACGATCGCTTTCTGAAACAGTCGGCTCGCGCCTTTGACACGCTGGATCGATCCTTCATGCGCGCCCCTCGACCCGGCATGATGGAGCTGGGACGGCGCGTTGGCGTGCGTGGCCTTCCGGGACTGCTCTCACCCAGCCCCTTTGTGACCCTTTGGAATGGCCTCAGTCGGATCTTCTCGGACCAGCGCCTGGTACAACTCTTTGCGCGCTACTCGACCTACTGCGGCTCCAATCCCTTCAAGGCACCTTCGACGCTGATGCTGATCGCCGAAGCGGAGCGGCGAGGCGTGTGGCTGGTGGAGGGCGGCATGCAGCGTGTCGCCGATGCACTGAGTGGTGCCATCACCTTGTCCGGCGGTGAAATCCGCTTTGAGTCGCGCGTCGAGACCCTTCGCAGCTCCAATGGACGCGCCTGCGGCGTCACCCTTGCCGACGGCGAATCCATTGACGCCGATGCGGTGATCTTCAATGGCGACACGCAGGCGCTGGCCGAGGGCTTGCTTGGAAAGGACGCTCGGCCGGCCGCTCGATCCAGAGCCGACGACGCCTATACCTTGTCAGCGATCACCTTGAGCGCTGTGGGTCGCACGGAAGGATTTCCATTGGCCTATCACACGGTGTTCTTCGGCGACGATTATCGGGATGAGTTCGATGCGGTGCTCAGCCGTGGAGAGATCTGCTCAAAACCGACGGTCTATATCTGCGCCCAGGATCGAGCGGAGCACGCCAGCCCCGAGACCGATGCTGAGCGACTGTTCTGCCTGATCAACGCACCGCCCAAAGCGCTGGACGACAGTCAGCTCAAGCGCCACGTCGACAGCCTGATCTCGCACTTGAAGCAGCATGGCTTGACGCTGGAGATCGCCGATTCAGATCAGGTCGTCACGGGACCGGCAGAATTCGGAGACCGCTTTCCGGGCAGCCGCGGCGGGCTCTATGGTCGGCCCACGCACGGACCCTGGGGTTCCTTCACCCGACCGGGCGCAGAGACGCCGCTGCGAGGCTTGTTCCTGGCGGGCGGGAGCGTTCATCCCGGTGCTGGCATTCCCATGGCCGCCCAGTCGGGACGGCTGGCTGCGGCAGCCGCAGCCAACAGTCTGGGACTCGCCTAGCTGGACTGCGGCTGAAGGCCGTCTCGTTTCAACAGGTTCTCCAACACCTTGGCCGAAGAAATCACACCCGGCATGCCGGCACCCGGATGCGTTCCGGCGCCGACCAGATAGAGGCCCGGCACTTCTTCGCTGATGTTATGCGGACGGAACCAGGCGGTCTGGGTGAGATTCGGTTGAATACTGAAGCCAGCGCCTTCAACGGAGCCAAGGCGGTCCTGGAACTCCTGTGGCGTCAATAGATGCGAGGTGACGAGCTCGTCCTTCAAATCCGGCAGCACGGTCTCTGAAAGGTGCTGCTCGATCGCCTGTCGATAGGGCTCGGCCTGTTCGCGCCAGTCGATACCCGACTGGAGGTTCGGCACGGGAGACAGGACATAAAAGGCATCGCAACCCTCGGGCGCCATACTCGGATCACTCGCCGTCGGCCGATGAAGATACAGGCTGAAGTCATCAGCCAGCACCTTGTGCTTGAAGATGTCCTTGAGCAAACCGTCGTAGCGAGGGCCGAGCATGATCATGTGGTGCGGTACGTCCGAATACTGACGCTTTGTGCCGAAGTACCACACAAACAGGCTCATGGAATAGTTGGTGCGAGCCAGGCGGCGATCCGTCCAGCGTTTGCGGTGATGCGCCGGCAGCAGGTGCTTGTAGGTCGCCGCCGCATCGGCATTCGAGACCACGAGCGGTGCTTCCAGCATTTCACCCTCTGCGAGTCGCACGCCGACCGCCCGCCCATCACTGACCAGAATTTCCTCGACCTTGCTGTTGTAGCGGATAGTCCCGCCCTCCTCCTCGATCACCTTCACCATGCCGTTGACGATCGCGCCCGTGCCGCCCATCGCGTAGTGAACACCGAAGCTTCGCTCCAGATGAGCGATCAACAGATAGATCGCCGTGGTTGTCATCGGGTTGCCACCGATCAACAGGGGATGAAAGCTGAAGACCATGCGGATCTTGGGATGATAGAAGAAGTTCTTCACCCGGCGGTAAACCGTACTGTAGAAGCGAGTCCGGACCAGATCCGGCAGCACCTTGATCATGGAAGAAACAGAGTCGAAGCTCTCATAGAGCAGCTGGTCGAAACCAACCTCGTAGAGCTTTTGACTGGCTTTCAGGAAGCTTTCGAAGTTCTCGGCGTCGACAGGATTGAACTTGGCAATCTCGGCTTTCATCGCGGCAGTATCACTGCTGTAATCGAAGTGACTGCCATCGTGGAAGCGAATGCGATAGAAGGGATCGATCGACAGGAGTTCAACGTCATCGGACAGCTTTCGATCGAACAGCGCCCATAACTCTTCAAGCAGGAAAGGCGCTGTCACGATCGTAGGGCCAGCATCGAAGGTGAAGCCATCCTGGCGATAAACATAGGCGCGCCCGCCGGGCGCATCGAGCTGTTCGCAGACCGTGACCTGGTAGCCCATGGCTGTCAGCCGCATGGCAGCTGCCAAACCGCCGAATCCGCTACCGATCACGATGGCGCTAGTCTGATTCAAACGAACAACCCTCCGAAGTGTCGATTTGACGCTGGCCAAATGTCGAGGAACAATGCTGTCTAGTAATGTAATGGCCGCGGAGCCCAGGCGCCAGCATTGTCGAGCATTAAATGATCAAACACCTGTTTGAATGGCTGATCGTCGCTCATATCGTGACTGGCACGGTTGGGCTGATCAGCTTGTGGGTGCCGATCATCGGGCGCAAGGGCGGCAAAATTCACAAGCGCTGGGGACAGGTGTTCACCCAAGCCTTGCTGTGGACAGGTAGCTTCGCCGTCGGCATCAGTTTTTGCACCCTGATTGCGCCCATCGAGACACACCAATTCTGGGATGATGCGGCGCTGATTCGCGCGGTGTTCGGCTGGATGATGCTGTATCTGGCCATCATGACGATCGCCCTGTCTCACTACGGACTTCAGTGCATCCGAAACCGGCAGGATCATGCAAAAAATCGAACGCCGCTAAACCTGTTCCTCCAGCTTGCCACGTTCGTAACGGCATTGAACTGCGCTGTCCAGGGGTGGCTGGTGAACCAACCGCTGCTGGTTGGCATGAGCATCGTTGGCCTGGCTGCTGGCGTCTTGAACACGCACTTCATCCTCAGAAGCACGCCACCGCCGCAAGAGTGGCTGATTCAGCACTCGCGTGGCTTGGTCGGTGCAGGAATCTCGGTCTACACAGCCTTTCTCGCATTTGGTGCTGTTAATGCGATGCCACAGCTTGCTTTCAGTCCTATCGTCTGGGCGACCCCGTGCACGCTAGGTGTCATTTATTTGCTATATCACCAGTTCAAAATCATTCGCAGCCGGCGTCGACTTCTCAAGCTTAAGCAAGCCGCTGCTCACCACTGAATCGGCCGGATGCACTTGATATCGACCTTCGGTTGAACTTCAGGGCGTTGAAGCAGGTCTGGACTTTCAGCTGCTCAAATATCCACAAAGTGAATTTGGATAGTCAGTTCGAGCTTCTACAAGCGCAATATGACTTAGTGTTCTTCCTCGGCATTCTGTATCACCTCAAAAATCCATACGACGTGCTCGAGCACTTGAGCGAGAAGGCCAAGCACTGCTTTCTCAGCACGCGCATTGCCCGTCGGACACAGGATCAACCGGGTGAGCTCGAGCATGCACCCGTGGCTTACCTACTCAATCCAGATGAGTGCAACAATGACGCGACCAATTTCTGGATATTTTCGGAAGCCGGTCTGATTCGATTGCTCGATCGATGCGGATGGAGTGTGGAGGCTTCAGTCC
>JBCDLQ010000091.1:0-7454 GCA_039414335.1 Pseudomonadota bacterium
ACCTCGCCGAGGCTGCGCGGATCATCATCTTTGGACTGAAAGACCCTGAGCGTGTCCTCGAAACCGGCGCGGTGGGCCATCAGATCGTTCATCGTGATCGGCGCATCGAATGCAGCATCGATCTGGAGGGCCTCAAGGTAATCGTTGACGTCGCGGTCCAGTTCCAGCTGCCCCCGGTCGACCAGCATCATCACCGCGGTCCAGGTGAAGGTCTTGGAGATCGAGCCGATCCGGAATAGCGTGTCGACCTGATCGACCGGCTGTTCGCCCTCGACGTCTGCCTGTCCATAGCCCTTCAGCAAGCGATCCTGGTCGCGATCGGTGATGGCCACCATCAGGCCAGGGAGCTGATGTTCATTCATCATCGCCTCGACGATGCCATCGACATAGGCTTCGGAGTTGATGGTGGCAGCCGGGGGTGAGGTGACTTCAGGCTCAGTGTCCTGGGCGCTGGAGCTTGATGCGCCAAGGCACAGGAGAACGGTAAGGAGACCGGAAAAATAAGGCTTCATTTTGGAGGCTCGCAGACGGGCAAGGCCATCACTATACGTCTGTGTTCACCGGAACGGGAGCGCACCCATCGGCGCCTTCGAAGACCGAAGGCGCCTGCTGGAGACTGCAGTCTATCGAGAATCAGCCAAATCAAGGGCGAGCAGGGCTTCGAGTTCGTCTCGGCGTCGGCTGAGTGCGCGACGCCGCTCCAAGGCTGATTTCAGAGCCAGGCCAGCCAGCGCCACCATGAAAAGCCCGCTCGTGGCAGCGGCCCCTGCTGCCGCTTCCCGAGTGATGATCGCGATCAGCGCAGCTCCCAGCGTAAACGCGAGGCTGGCCGTGATCCCGATGAAGCTGGCCGCGATCCGATGCTGAGCGAGCAAGGTCCAGCGATACTTGAGCGTCCAGGCAGCGTAGCTGGCCCAACCCAGGCTGATCATCAGCATCACAGCGAAGGTGACCTGCGTTCTCGTTCTCAAGTCCGGTTCAGTCATCAACAGAGACAGCAGAACCAGGCTCATGGCGATTGCGGCAATCAGTAGGGCGACATGGCCAAATCGGGATTTTGTGGAGAGCCCTTTTTGAAGCAGCTTGTCGAGGGTCTTGGGGTCAGGTGCTGGTGTTGAGAGGGTCATGGTTGCTCCGATGAGTCGATGAAGGTTGAAGGGGGTCAATGGGTTGTCAGGACAACTCGCGCAACTGCGACCGTCCTCGATGAAGACGAGATTTGACCGTGCCGACGGGCAGGGACAGGCAGTCGGCGACTTCCGCGAGCGTCAAACCTTCGATGTAGAAGAGTCGTAGTGTTTCTCGATCGCTGATTGAGAGCGCTTGCAGTGCGCTTTCGAGGTCCTCCTGCCGCTGTTGTCGAGACTCGAGTGGGCTGTCGTCCGGCAGTTGATCGACCTCAACGCTCGTCTCAATCGATTGCCGATAGCGGCTTCTGAAGCGATCCATCAGCTGGCGATGAGCGATGGCAAACAGCCACGATCGGAAGCGGCGAGGTTGTTTCAATCCTCCGAGACCCCGGAGAACCCGAAGCCAGACCTCTTGCGTCAGATCGTCAGCCGCTTGAGCGTCCCCACAGACCTTGGTGAAATGGCGCTTCAGGGTGCCATAGTGCATTCGAATCAATGCCTCGAAAGCCTCTCGATCTCCGAGCTGGCAACGAATGACGAGTAACTCCAGTTCGGCGTCATCTATAAGCTCACGTCGTGACAAGTTGAGTTCTCGCTGCTCGGGTTCAGTGGGGTAGTCGAAGTCACGGGGCAAAAGGTTCATTGAATTCTGGATCGATCACTCCGGCCCTTTCAACACTGGGGAAGGGCGCATGAAGAGGAGGGCAGATCGCTCTGTATAATCCTTGAACCCAAACCATTGACGCGTCGCACAGGCGGAGAGCATAGCGGTGAGTGAATCCGAGAGTTTTTTCAAACAGCTGATGCATCGACGGGTGCCGCAAATCGTCGGCGCCTACATTGCCACCTTGTGGTTGGCGGTTGAAATTGGCGGATGGGTGACAGCGCAGCTCGGCGTTCCCGAGACCTACTCGCTCTACCTGTTCGTATTGCTGTTTGCCTTACTACCCAGCGTCGTCGTGCTGGCCTGGCGCCATGGCGCTCCGGGTCCTGACACCTGGGGACGCACGGAGAAACTGGTTGTTCCGACCAACGCCTTGCTGGCAATTGCCCTTGTCGCGATGGTGGTCCAGTTCCGGCCGCCGATGGTCGAGCCCGAAGTCGTTTTCATGGAAGCTGCGGTCATTGAGCGCACCCTCATCGATGAAGATGGACAAGAGCAGGTCTTTCAGGTGGCTCGCGAGGGTTTTGGTGTCTACGTCCTGACCCTCTACTGGCCCAATGAAGATGAATCGGTGACAGAAGTCTCTTGGGAAAGCTATGCGGCGCCCTGGTTGGTGGGCGTTGACCTCAACCAGGACCCTTTAATCAACGGCGGCGTTATTCAGGACCGTCTGGTGATCGAGCGTCTCCTCGCCGCAGGCTACGAGGAGGGCGTTGGTGAGCCCCTGTCTCTGGGTCTGAATATTGCCGAGGACGGCGGCGCTGACTATTTGCTTCGAGGAAGCTACCGTCGCACGCCGACCGGCTATTCACTACGTGCTGATCTCTATGCAACCGTCGACGGCGCTTTGATCGACAGCTTTGTGCAGGATGGAGACACCTTGATTGCAGCAAGCGACGAGCTGTCGCGTCGAATTGGCGAACGGTTGGTCGGCGATCTCGATCGTGGAGACGCGGAGTTCCGCCCGCTCGGGCTGGCGGAGATGACCACCACTGATGAGACGGTGCTGGAGCCCTTTATCGCCGGCGTCAATTCCTTGCTGTTCGACGCCGACTATCCTGCGGGCATTGCCTCGCTTGAGGCGGCTGTTGAGCAGGATTCGTCTTTCTCGCACGGTTGGGCCTGGCTGCAGCAGGCGCATCGTTTCAGTGGAGACATGGCATCAGCCAACGCGGCGATTGAGCAGGCCCTGCTCAACGACTACAAGCTTGAAACGGAGATGCGCTTCATCCTCAAGGCGAATCAATATGCCGTGCTTAGCGATGTCGATCGGGCCGTACGGGTGATTCGCATGTGGACCGAAGTCCAGCCCTTCAATCTGCGAGCATGGACGACTCTGACCAGCAATCTGATGCTGGTTGGCGAGATCGACGAAGCTCGTGAGTCCAACAACAAGGCCCGTGAAATCGACCCGGATCGTGCCTCTTTGAACCGTACGGGGGCCGATATTGAAGAGATGTCCGGTAACTTCGAGCTGGCCGCAGCGTTGATGCGCTCCTATCTGGAAGCCGAGCCGGACGATGACGCGGCCTGGATCTCACTCGGCGGGACATTGGAACGATCGGGCGACATTGCAGGCGCGGAAGAAGCCTACGAGCGGGCGAGTTTTGTGGCCAGTAGTGACTTCAATGCACGCGAGCGACTGGTACGTCTCGAAGCGCGGACTGGAAATCCAGAGCGAGCCTTGCGAGAAATGGATCGCATTTTGGCCTCACCTTTGCAGCCAACAGAGCAGGCGAGGCTGGCTCGAGAAAAGGTCTCCCTGTTGGGTAATCTGGGCCGCATCGAGGAATTGCTCAGCGTCATCGATGAATACGAATTTCAGATCGGCCAAGCTTTACCGCCCGTGATGCGGACGCTCACGATCGAAGCGATGCGGATCGATGCCTACGCTAGTCTGGGTCAGATTGACCAGGCGATGGCGCTGTCCGACGAGATCGAAGCGCAGATGCCTGAACCGTTCAAGGCCTTTGCTTCGCTGGCGCGAGGCGCGGTTTATGAGCAGGTTGGTGATGTCAGCCGTGCCAGCACCAATCTCCAGGTGCTGGAGGATTCCGTTGCCCTGTTTCAGACGCCGGGCATGGACGTTCAGCTTGAAAATGAGCGGGCGCGAGTGCTTGCCCTGGATGGAGACCTAGAAGGCGCGGTTGAGCGTGTCACCGCATCGGAAGCGATGCTCGATGGTTCCATGTTCGTGTTAATGAGCGACATCACCGAGCCCATGTCGCTACAGAAAGCGGGCTACCAGTTCAAGGCTGGCCAGTTTACAGAGGCTCGAGAAACGCTGACACGTCTATTGGGTGTCTACCCGAATTTTGGCGAGGCAAAACTGCTGCAGGCTCGCGTTTTGAACGCCATGGGTGAGTCAGAGACCGCTCGCGCACTACTGGATGGACTTCTGGGATTGTGGGGCTCCGCCGATGCGGATTACCAGCCCCGTATCGAGGCCCAGGCGCTGGCTGCGGCATGGGGGGTGTCGGGCTAGAGCACGACAGAGCAGTCGTTTCTATATCGACTGCTGCTCTTCAAACCCAAAGGCGCGCTCAGACTGGCCCGCAGCGTCCATGACGACCAATCCTTCAATCTGAGCCAACAGGGTCCAGGCGGCGGCCCGACGATCTTCTTCGCCTTTGGGTACCCGTTGTTCCAGCCAGTCAGCAAAGACGACCATGATCCGACGGGCCGTCTTTCGGTAGGTCTCCTTGCCGCTAGCAGCCTTGGCAAGTATTTCTAACCAAACGGCATTAAAGCGCCGGAATTCTGGCGTTCGAAGCAAGTTCATGATGCTGGCAATAGCCGTCGGTCGATCTTTGAACGGCATTGCCGGTAGAGCGAGGTCGAGGCTTTCTTTGACTCGGTCAGTGAGGTGTTCAAGAACAGTCTCAATCAGCTGCTCTCGTGAACCGAAGTGGTAAATCAGCATGCGGTCGCTGGTCCCGGCCGTCCGTGCCATGGGGCGCAGACTGGCGTCCAGGAGCCCGTGATCCAGAATGTGATCAGCAACCGCGTAGAGCAGTTGATTGCGCTTTTCCTGGCGTGCATCCATGGAGGGGATTGTAGCGAGTGCTACAGGCTGTTATTGTAGCGATCGCTACATTGCTGCCAATCAAATGGATGGAGAGAACCTATGAATGCGTTCGAGATCGCTGCCTTGACGGGGCTGCTTATCATCTTGGCCTGGCTCGTCTTGGCGATGACGCTGCGTCTGGATACGGGACGATCAGCGCAAGCCCAAGACTGGTGGATTCCCGCGATCGCCGCAATCGCGCTGTTGGGCTGGACCCTTTTTTGTCTGATCGACGAAGGTTTCCTTGCGGTTATTCCTGCGATCTCCCTATCGGCCTGGAGTAATCAGGTCTGGTTCGACCTATTGCTGGCCATCAGCGTCGCGCTGGCCTTTCTTGTTCCTGAAGCCCGGCGCCTGGGAATGAATCCCTGGATCTGGTTCGTGTTGATCGCCGCTTCTGGATCGATCGCGTTACTCGGGATGTTGGCCCGCGTGTTGTATCTTCGAGCCCAAGGCCCGGACACCATCACCCCTGGAAGTTGATCAGGGGTCTGTCGGCAGCAGGCCGGCCTGTTCCATGGCGAGCAAGCGTCTGATCTCAGCTTCCGAGAATTCACTCAGGCGCCAGTCCGTCAAGGCCTGCTCACGCTCGGCCCCACTCATCTGATGCTGTTGTGCCAGCGAATCGCGGTAGCGTGCATAGGCTTCAAGCCTGGCGTTCCAGGCGGCTCGTTCCTGATCCAGCTGGGCTAGCCGTTCTGCCGCGTCGGACCCGTATAGCGCTTCGCGTTCAGCGAACCGGAGTGCAGGATCGGTCGCCAGCGAGTCGTACTGCTCATTCATTTCCACGGCCAGCCGATGACCGGTGGCTTCCAGGAGCTCGGCGGCCATGGGGTCGCTGTCCGGGTTACCCGCTTCGATGGCGCCGTCTCTGATCGCCAGCGCCCTGGCGATGTCGATGTTCTGATCGTCGAACCAGGCGCGGGCCCGGTCATCGCCGAGCAAGTCGCGTTGCAGAGCCTGAATGGCTTCGAACCGCGATGCCAGATCCGATCCGGTCACCTGCATCAACTCATCGGCTGCCTGCAGGAAGGCCGTGTAGAGATCGAATTCGGCCAGCACCTGCTGGATCTGGGCTGAATCGAAGTCACCGCGCATCTGATCAATCAATAGCTGACGCAACTGGACCAAGGGACGCTCGCCCAGGCCGGTCAGCACGAAATCGAATCGCTGCCGCAGTCCGGCGTCAATGATCAGACGGCCATTCGAGTCGAACAGGATTGCTCCATCCCAGGCCACGTCAGCCCAAGAGGCCACCGCCTGTTCTGGCAGAGGCTCATTGGCGAAAGCGCTCTCAGGGGAGGATGCCGCGAGCGTTGAGTGCTCGGCTTCCTCGTTGCGGTGATGTGATGCCGAGAAACCTTCGGAAGTGCTCGCTTGAGCGGGTGCGGCGTCGATGGCTTGGTGTGCGGACGGAGATCGGCCACCAACCATCCAGATTATCGCCAGCATCGCGGCAAGCGCGATGCTTGCGACAGTCGTTTTCTTCGCCCTGTCAGAGACCGGCATTCTTCAGGCGATTAGCGTGTGCTCGATAGACGCTGGTGGGGCTCGGCGTGAACCAGCCGCGCAAGCCCAGGACCTGATTGACCTGGTCCAGGTGGTTCCAGGGGTAGTTGTCTCGAATGATCCGACCCAAATGCGACGAGCAGCGCTCGACCAGGCCATCGTTCTGCACGCCCCAGCCGAAAAACAGACCGCTGGCCGACAGGAAGTAGTCCGAGGCGTCCAGGCCGTTCGAGAATACGCCCGTACCACCGAAGGAGTAGTAGCGAATGCCATTGACGACAGAGGCACCCTGGCCGCAGTGCGTGCTGGGCAGCCCTTGTGGGTGTTGAGCATTGAACTGGGCCGAACCGGCGCTGTTCAGCGAAGCCAAGGCGCCCAGTGCATCCTGGGGATTCAGTTCGCCGGACAGAAAGTCGATGAAGGCGCCCAGCGCATCGACCAGCCCGGCGAGTAGTGCTTCCGTAGCCGAGCCGGGCGGGGCACCGAGGGAAATCGCATCGGCCACGGCCGAGCCCGTATGCGGGCTGCCGACGGAGGTGATCGACGCCACTAGGTCCGGCCGGACCGAAGCCACATAGCGAATGGTCGGGCCGCCGTGGCTGTGGCCGATCAGATTGAATCGCTCATGACCATAGATGGCCCGCAGCACGTCCAGTTCTTCAATCAACTGCTCGCCGCGCCATTCCGAAGAGTTGGCTGCTGAAACATTGGCGACATAGACGGTCGCGCCGCCGGATCGGAGGCTGTTCGGTATGCGGAAGAAGTAGTCGTAGATGCCGAGCAGGCTGTCGAAGCCCATCAGGCCATGGACCAGAACGATGGGTTGATCGGTGCGGGTGTAGTTGGCGTGTGCGGGTGCTGACAGTCCGCCCAACAGGACGAATGCCAGCACCAGTGAGAAGGTTCTCAACATGGTGGTGCTCCCTCATTTTGTCGTTGGTGTTTCTACCCTGACCGGCCCCACCCTTGTTGATATTTTTCATTCCGGTCGGCATCGAGCATACGCCACCGTATGCTCGTGATGCAACTCGGCATTCGGTTCAATCGATTCACGTTTGCATCACGAGCATACGGTGGCGTATGC
>JBCDLQ010000092.1:0-7400 GCA_039414335.1 Pseudomonadota bacterium
CGGTGCTGCGCGAGTTCGGTTACGACACGGACTTCCCGCGCTGTCAGGACTATGACCTGCACGTGCGCCTGGCTCAGCACCACCGCATGGCCAATCTGCCCCAGCTGCTGGTCTGCGGGCGAGAGCACGAGGGTCGCATCACCAAGAACACGCGCGGTCTGGGTCGGGATCGAAAGATGGCCATTCAGGCCAAGGTGCTGGCCCAGTTGGGCGTCGAGCATTCGGAGCAGGATCTGCTCTGGCACTATCTGCTCACTCAGAAGGCGGATCCCGATGTTCCGAATTCTCGCGAATATCTGGACTGGGCGGAAGCCTGGCTGCAGGATCTGGCGGCAGCCAATCGCCGCGTCAATCGCTTCGAGACGGCCGCTTTTCGACGCGTGTTGGGTGCGATGTGGGCCGTTGCCAGCTGGCACTACAGCGGAGGCGCGGACAATCGATTGCCTGCGAGACTGCTGGGCTCCAGCCTGAGTCTGGGCATTCCCGGCAATCTTGATCCCGTGACCTGGTCGAGAATGCTGCGCCAGCCCAAGCGGCCGCCCGAACTTGATCTGACCGTTCCCGGTCAATAAGTCATCGGGGCAGGGTGCTGCCGGCCTCCGCGGTCCAGACCGCGTCTCCCGCATGTTCGACGCTGGCCAGAGCCCTGGCGACCGCGTCGATCACGGCGGTACTGGTGATGGTGGCGCTGGTCAGCGTATCGAAGTCTCCACCGCGCTGATCGCTGGCCCACCGGCTGCGTTCGGGGTTGCTGAGTGAGCGGCCATCGAATTGTTCGATCCATTCGCTCCTGCGGTGTTCGATCTTGTCGCCCAGGCCGGGCGTTTCTCGATGGTCCACCACGCGGACGCTCAGAATCACACCCTCCGGCGTGATCGCCAGCAATAGCCGAATGTCGCCGCTGTAGCCCCGCGATGTGGTCATGTCGATGATGGCGGCAACAGGGCTGCCATCCAGGCGCGCTCGGTAGAGCAGAGCGGCTCGGTCCTGGCCGTCGATGGTCAGGGTGATGGTGTCTTCATTGAGCTGGTTGTCGTAGAGGCCGGGATCCAAGACCTGATTCAGTGTGGCCAGGGCGCGCTGTTCACGCGCTTCCGCAATAGCTTCGCGCGTCAGTTCATTGAGCCCGGCGAGCAGCACGGCTGCGGCCAGGCCCATGGCCATGAGCGCCAGGGCCGATTTCAGTGGGAAGCGATCGCTGGTCATTTTGGATGACCGTATGCGCGCGGCGTCGTGTAGCGATCGATCAGGGGCACGCAGAGATTCAGCAGCAGAACGGCAAAGGCCACGCCATCGGGGAAGGAGCCAAAGCGCCGAATGGCCAGGGTCAGAATGGCGATGCCGGCGCCAAAGATCAGCTTTCCGCGCAGGGTGGATGGACCAGAGACCGGGTCTGTCGCGATAAAAAAGGCACACATCACCAGCGCCCCAGAAAAGAGGTGCTGCAGCGGCGAGGGATTCACGTCGGGGCTGATCAGCCACAGCGGGGTGCCGACGATGAAAACGGTCGCCAGTATCGCCACTGGCACATGCCAGGAGATGATGCGTCGATAGATCATCCACAAGCCGCCAAGCAGATACCAGTTGGCAATCCACTCCCAGCCCAGACCGCCGAAGTCGCCGAAGGTCGCATTGTCGCGAATCTCGGGGATCAGCAGACCTGCCTGGACACCGGTTCGCAGTGCATCCAGCGGTGTCGCCTGAGTGACCGCGTCCCAGCTTCCAGTTTCGGGAAGCTTGCCGGTGAGTATCGCGATCAGGCTGTCGTTCAATCCTGGCAGGCCCGGCGAAATCGACCGCGGTGTCAGCCAATGGCTGAGTTCGATCGGAAAGGCAATGATGACTGCCGCAAAACCGACCATGGCCGGATTGAAGAGGTTGTAGCCCAGACCGCCATACAGGTGTTTGGCAATGACGATCGCGAATAACATGCCGACTGCGGCCACCCACCAGGGTGAGAGCGGCGGCATGCACAGGGCAAACAGGACCGCGGTGACGACGGCGCTGTAGTCGCCCAGAAATACCGCCACCGGTCGCTGTCGCAGGCGCAACATGCCCCACTCGAACAGCAGCGCGAAGCCGACGGCCATCAAGATCTGAAAAAAGATGCCCGGTCCGAAATACCAGGCGTGAGCCAGCACGGCCGGAATCAGCGCCAGCAGCACCTGCGTCATGACTCGACTGACCGAAGTGCTGGGCGGCACATGGGGAGCACCGCCCAGAGAAAATTCCGGCTGCGAACTCACGAATCAGTCGCGGGGCTGCTTGTCCAGTAGCGATTCGATGCGCTGGAGGCTGTCGCGAATGCTGGTCAGGACACTGAGCGTATCGCTGTCGGCGGAGCTGGGGGCCGCGGCCGGTGCCGGAGCGTCGCCGTCCTCGTTCTCGCTGACTCGATCGCGCTGTTCCAGCACCGCATCGCGAAAGCGATCGACATCATCGATCCCCAAGACGCGAACCAGGGCGCCGGCACCGGACTGGCCGGCCGTCTCCACCTTGATGCCTTTGATGCCGAAGGCTCGCATGATCGGTCCCTGGAAGGTGGCCAGGTCCGTGATCTTTTCGAGGGGAATCGATTTTTCCTCGTGATTGAGGATGCCGCGCCGGACCTGCAGGTCACGTTGAGTCAATACCACTTCGAGCCGCTGGTAATAGCGGCGGAAGGCCCAGATCGAGATCGGCAAGATGATCGGGAGGAAGGGAATGGCAATGATCGTGGCAAAACACACGATCACCACGTTCACGATCTGGTATTTGATCGTGCCGGGCAGGATGGTGGCTTCTCGCAGAACCTTGTTGGTGCGCATGCGCATGTTCCTTGCTATGGTCAATGGTCGAACTCCGATCAAGGGAGTCCAGTTCTCGATCGGTCGCCCGATCGTGCTTCAGTTTTCCTTCTTCTTTCTGGCGCGGGCGATGGCGGCCTGAATTTCGTTCTGGGCCTGCTCGCCTTCGGCCAGTTTCTGTCGGCGTTTCTCTCGACGAGCTTCGCGCGCGAGCCGCTGTTGTTCCAGCCGCTGCTCTCTTGCTTCGTGACGTCGTTTAGCCAGGGCAGCGCGGCGCTGGTCGAGCTGTTCGATCTGCCGTTCGGCCTTGCCGTGACGATACCAGTCCACCAGGGGAATGTGGCTGGGGCAGACCTGCGCGCAGCAGCCGCACTCGATACAGTCGAACAGGTTCAGCTCTGCGGCGGTCTCGTGTCGTCCCGCTTCAATCATCTTGAACAGCTGCTGCGGCAGCAGTGTCGCGGGACAGACCCGCACGCACTCTCCACAGTTGATGCAGGGCATCACCGGCTGCGGGCGCTCGATCTGATCCGCTTCGAGCACCAGCAGGCAGTTGGTGCCTTTCGAGACCGGGCTATCGCTACGCTCCAGGGCCGTGCCGGACATCGGCCCACCGAGAATCAGACGGCCTGCGCTCTCTTTGAGTCCTCCGGCGGCTTCCAGCAATTCGGCCATCGGCGTGCCGATTCGCGCGATGACGTTGCGCGGACTGTTGACGCCCGGGCCGGTCACCGTCACCACCCGTTCGGTCAGGGCCTTGCCATGAGTAACGGCATCGAAGGCCGCCGCTGCCGTGGCCACGTTGTGGCACAGCACGCCAAGGTCCTGCGGCAGGCCGTTGTGGGGGACTTCCTGCCCCGTGAGCACCTGAATCAGCTGTCGTTCTCCGCCTTCGGGGTAGATTTTGTTGACCAGGCGCAGGCGCACGGGCATTGGCAGCGCTTGCTGTTCGATCGCCTCGCTGAGGTACTGGCTGGCCTCGCCCATCTGGTCTTCGATGGCGATCACGACGTCCTCGGCTCCCGCAGCCCGCGCCAGAATCTGCCCGCCGGTGACGATGTCGGCGGCTCGCATGCGCATCAGCATTTCGTCGCAGGCAATCCAGGGCTCACATTCGGCACCGTTGAGAATGAGCGTCTGAATCGGTGCCCAATCGCCTCGCAGCTTTGCCGCCGTTGGAAAGATCGCACCGCCCAGGCCGGCCAGGCCAGCCTGGCGCAGATGATCGACCAACTGGTCTCGATCACATTCGGTCCACGCGGTAAGCGGATGGGGTTCGACGCTTTGGTCCGCGCCGTCCGCAATCAGGGTCAGGCATTCGACCCGGCTATTTGGCGGCCAGGCCCGGGTCCGGGTGACGACTGGGCCGATCTGACCCGACGTCGGCGCATGGACCACGATCTCGAAGTCATGGCGGGCTTCGGTCAGCGGCTGGCCACGACGCACGGTCATGCCTTCTTCGACGATCAGCTGTAGCGCATTGCCCTGACGATCCACGATCGGCAGAAAATAGCGATCGGACAGGGGCAGGGGTTCCGGCAGCTCCTGGCAGGCGATCTGCTTGTTGTGTTTGAGGTGCAGTCCGCCAGGAAAGGCGTAGAGCGCGTCGCCGATCGGTGAGGTGCTCATGCGACCTTCAGGGGAATGCGTACGGCGGCCTCAGGGCGAGGCAGGCGTTGCGGCTGTGGTCGCGCGACCAGATCGATGCAGTTCACCGGGCAGGGCGGCAGACACAGTTCGCAGCCGGTGCATTCAGCTTCGATGATCGTGTGCATCTGGCGCGCCGCGCCAAAGATCGCGTCTACCGGGCAGGCCTGGATGCACAGGGTGCAGCCGATGCAGCGATCCTCATCGATGACGGCGAGGACCGGTGCCTTGTGTTCGCCGTGCGATTCGTCGAGGGGCTTGGGGTCGACGTTCAACAGTTGCGCCAGTGCCTGAATACCGGCATCACCGCCGGGAGGGCACTGGTTGATGTCCGCATCGCCCGCTGCAATAGCCTCTGCATAAGGCCTGCAGCCAGGATAGCTGCACTGAGCGCACTGGGTCTGCGGCAAGATGGCGTTGATCTGCTCGACCAGATCGTCTTCATTGCTCTTGAATCGCTGTCCAAGCCACAGGAGCAGGATACCGATCGCGGTCATCAATGCAGTCAGGGTCAGCAGAGCGTTCAGCATGAAGCGAGGGTGCCAGGTTTCCGTGCCAGCCGTCGGAGGGCTCGATGATACCCTCGACTGTCATCGGAAGGATCATGGGTCCATGATCTTTCTTGGATCAAAAAATGCTTCGAGCCGGCTAGGGTCCTATGAACCGATCACTCATCGTTGTACTGCTGGTCGCGGGCGCGGTTTGGCATCTGTGGCCGGATTCTCTGCATTCCGCCTACAGCGATGATCTTGCAGGCTTGGTGGCGCCCATCCGCGTCTCCGGCCTGAGCCCGTTCCAGGCGCCGCAGCAACGATTGCTTGAATCGACAGATTCCCTGCGCGTCGACGATCTTGAAATTCGCCTCCGTGCCGAGTTCGAGGTCGCTGCCCGCGTACTCAGCCGGGAAGACTACCGGTGGGGAGAGTGGGCGGGGCTATCGCCGCTGGACCTGGCGCTGGGCTGGGGGCCGATGAGCGATCCCTCGGTCCTGGCCGATATCGATATCAGTCAGGGTGGTCGCTTCTACTCCTGGCGCGTGGATGAGTTTCCCATTCCTCGGGCCGATATCGAACAGTCTTCGGCCAACATGCATATCATCGTCGGCCAGCCCTATCTGTTTGATCGCCTGGATGCCGTGCAGGCTGGAGATCAATTGCGCTTGAGTGGCTATCTGGTGGATGTCGACCGCGATGATGGCTGGTACTGGCGAACCTCTTTGATTCGCACGGATACGGGTAACGGCGCCTGCGAGCTGTTTCTGGTCACCGACGTGGAGTCGATCTGAGCGCTGGCTCAGAGCTTCGCGAAACCGGTGAACCCCATGAAGGCCAGCGCCATCAGGCCAGCGGTAATCAAGCCGATGGGCGCGCCCTTGAAGCTCTCGGGTACGTCGGCCATGGCCAGGCGCTCGCGCGCAGCAGCCAGTGCAACCAGGACGGCGCCGAAGCCCAGGGCGGCGCCGAAGCCATATACAGCCGACTCGACCAGGCTGTTCTGCTCGCGCAGATTGAGCAGGGCCACGCCGAGCACCGCGCAGTTGCTGGTGATCAGGGGCAGGTAGATTCCCAGCACGCGATGAAGCAGGGGGGCGGTGCTGCGCAGAATCAGCTCTGTAATCTGGACCAATGCGGCGATCACGACAATGAAGCCGATCGTTGAAAGATATTCAAGGCCCAGAGGCACGAGGACCCAGGCGGAAAGCAGATAGCTGGCCACGGCGGCCAAGGTCAGGACAAAGGCGGTGGCCATCGCCATGCCCGTCGCGGATTCCACGCTGCTGGACACGCCCAGGAAAGGGCACAGGCCCAGGAACTGGATCAATACGAAGTTGTTGACCAGCGCTGCCGAGATCACGATCAGGATCAGGTCCATGAACGCGTCCCGGCGATGATCAGCTGACTTTCATGCCGGGCTCGGCACCGCTATCGGGGCTCAGCAGGTAGGGCTTTCCACCGCCCTTGCTCGCTGCCAGTACCATGCCTTCGGAGACGCCGAAGCGCATCTTGCGCGGTGCCAGGTTGGCGACCATGACCGTCAGTCGGCCTTCGAGCTCGGACGGGTCATAGTGGCCGCGGATGCCAGCAAAGACCTGCCGCGTTTCGCCGCCCAGGTCCAGTTCCAGGCGTAGCAGCTTGTCAGCGCCTTCGACCAGCTCGGCAACGGCGATTCTGGCGACGCGCAGATCGACCTTGGCAAAGTCCGGAAACTCCACGATGGGTGCAATGGGGTCCGCCGAGCCCGCGGGTTCGGCTGGCGCTTGTTCCGCTGCCGCCAGGGATTCCTTGCTGGCCTCGATCAGTTTCTCCAGCTGTTCGGGTTCAACGCGACGCAGTAGCGGCTTGAACTTGGCGATGTCGTGACCGAGGAGCGGTTCGGCAACCGCATCGAAGCGGTCCAGGGGTGACTGGAGGAACTCGGCGGCGGCCGCTGCCGTATGCGGGATCACCGGTGACAGCCAGACCATCATGGCCCTGAACATATTGATGCCTTGGGTGCAAACGGCAAGGACGTCGGTCTCGCGACCTTCTTCCTTGGCCATGACCCATGGCTTGTGCTCGTCGATGTAGCGATTAGCTTCATCGGCCAGGGCCATGATGCGGCGAATCGCCATCTGGAAGTTGCGGCCTTCGAACTCAGCAGCGATTTCCTCGTGCGCATCGACGAAACGCTGATACAGCGCCGGGTCTGGCAGCTCATCGGCGAGACGGCCACCGCCAAACTTGTGCACGAAGCCCGCCGAGCGCGAGGCGATATTGACCAGCTTGCCGACGAGATCCGAATTGACCCGGGCGCGGAAGTCTTCCAGGCTCAGGTCGATGTCCGCCAGTCCCGTACCGAGCTTGGCCGCGAAGTAATAGCGCAGCGTGTCCGGATTGAGATAATCGAGCCAGGTGCGAGCCTTGATGAAGGTGCCGCGCGATTTCGACATCTTCGCGCCGTTGACCGTCAGGAAACCATGGGCATGAA
>JBCDLQ010000093.1:0-7395 GCA_039414335.1 Pseudomonadota bacterium
GCACGTTTCAGCGATGCAGTGGAACGCCCTGCCTTACTCCAGCTGGGATCGCTATCTGGATGAAGACCGCCAGGCTCATCTCTATCGTGTTCCGGCGGCGGGCGGTGACGTGCAGCCTTTAACGACCGAATGGGACGTTCAGCTGACCCGCTCGGGTACGGGCTCGGGCAGCTACGACGTGCACCCGGAAGAAACGCATCTGGTTATTTCCGTCGACAGCGATCCGACCGCTGTTGATCCCAAGAACGAACTGCTGCTGGTCGATCTCGCTGAAGAAGCCATCACGAATCTGTCGGCCAATAACCCGGCCAGCGACGGTGCGCCGACCTTCAGCCCCGATGGTTCAACCCTGGCCTTTGCTCGCCAGACGATCCACGGCTTCTATGCCGATACGGCTCGGTTGATCCTGCGCGATCTGGCCACCGGCGAAGAACGAAACGTGACCGCGAACTGGGACCGCTCCATGTCCGGCATGATCTGGGCACCCGATAATTCCGGACTGTTCGCCTCGATTGCTGATGCGGGCACGGTCCGCGTCTACTTCGTCGATGCGAATGGCCGTCAGCCGCGTGCGGTCACCGCTGACACCAGCTTCGGTGGTTTGAGCATCGCTGACGATGGCACGCTGGTCGCTCAGAACCACAGCTTCCTTTATCCGCCGCGCGTCCAGAAGATCGACACCGATTCTGGCGAGACCCAGCGCCTCGATACCTTCAATGACCAGGTGCTGGAACGCGTTGATCTGGGCACCTATGAGTCTGTGACCTACACCGGTCACGACGGTTCTGACATCCAGATGTGGGTGCACTATCCCCCAGGCTTCGATCCGGATCAGGAGTATCCGCTGTTCCTGCTGATCCACGGCGGCCCGCACAATGCGATTCCCGATGGCTTCCACTTCCGCTGGAACGCCCAGACCCTCGCCTCCTGGGGTTACGTCACGGCCTGGCACAACTTCCACGGCTCGAACAGCTTCGGCCAGGACTTCGCCGATGCGATCAACCCGGATTGGCTGACTGCGCCCTATAACGACACGATCGCTGCGGCCGAGTGGTTTGCCGAGAAGGACTGGATCGATGAAGAGCGCATGGTGGCCGGCGGCGGCAGCTACGGCGGCTATCTGTCGTCGATCCTGTTGGGCAAGGACCATCCCTTCAACGCCCTGCTGATCCACGCGCCGGTCTACAACATGTACTCGCAGATGGCAGCCGACTTCGCCGTCCACGCCACCCGCTTCGGCGACTTCTGGGAAGCGCCGGAAGTCTATCGCGAGATTTCACCGCACTACTATGCCGGCGAGTTCGACACGCCGGCGCTGATCATCCACGGTCAGAACGACCTGCGCGTTCCCGTCGGCCAGGCCTTCGAGCTGTTCCGCACCCTGCAGAGCCGCGGCATCGAGTCTCGCCTGATCTACTACCCGGACGAGAACCACTGGATTCTCAAGCCGAACAATTCGATCTACTGGTACCACGAGGTCCGCCAGTGGATGGAGCAGTTCGCCGAGCCCGGCCCGCAGTAAAGCCGACTCCATGGGCGTCGAGATCGAGCGCAAGTTTCTCCTTCGAGACGCCCGCTGGCGCGACGCGGTTCAGGACCGCGACGGCCAGCGCATCCAGCAAGCCTTTCTTTCTACCGACCCGGACCGCACGGTCCGGGTCCGCGTGGTTGGCCAGCAAGGCTGGCTCACGATCAAGGCCCGCGGCAGCGGCGCCACCCGCCCCGAATTCGAATACGAGATCCCGGCCAGTGAAGCCGAAGCACTGATCAACAAGCACTGCCTGCGCCCGATCATCGACAAGACCCGCTACCTCGTCGTCCACGACGGCAACCGCTGGGAGATTGATGAGTTTCACGCTGAGAACGCTGGGTTGGTTCTCGCTGAATTGGAGCTCCTATCGGAGGATCAGGGGTTTGCTCGGCCTGAGTGGTTAGGTGACGAAGTCACTGAAGATTTTCGCTACGCGAATTCTAGTTTGGCTCTTCGGCCGTTTTTGCTTTGGGATGAGTAGGTTGTTGGGTGTTTTGCCGTGGGCGAAACGCCTTTGATCTTGTTCGCGAAGCGAACTAAACGAAGCGCTTTTGACTTAAAGCCCCGCGCAGCGGCAACACACCCATCTAGCTAGTCAAACAAACGAAAAAAACCAAGGCGGCAGCCTCAACCTGCCGCGCGCAGCGCCCCTTCCAAATCCCCTTTCAAATCTTCTACAGCTTCAATTCCGCTGGAAAGCCGCATCACCCACTGATCAATCCCCAGGCGTTGCCGTTCCGCTTCGCTCAACTTGGCGTGGGAGGTATGCAGCGGCTGGCAGATCATCGATTCGACGCCGGCGAGGCTGACGGCTGGCTGGATGATTTTCAAGGCATCGAGAAAGCCATCGGCGCTCAGGTCGTGATCCAGTCGGAAGCTCATCATGCCGCCGAATCCAGACATCTGGCGCCCGGCGACTTCGTGGTGCGGGTGACTGGCCAGGCCAGGGTAGAAGACCTGGTTGATTTGCTCGTGGTCTTCCAGCCAACGGGCCAACTCCGTAGCCGTGTCTGACTGGCGTTTTACGCGAAGTGCCAGCGTCTTGATCGAGCGCTCCAGCAAGTAGAGATCTTCACCATTCAGGCTTGACCCTAAGCGAACGATATTGGGGCGTAACCGAGCGATCATCTCTGTTGAACCGATGACCGCGCCGGCGAGAAGATCGGAATGGCCGCCGAAATACTTGGTAGCCGAATGCATCACCAGATCGAAGCCCAGCTTGAGCGGCTGCTGCAGGATCGGTGTGGCAAAGGTCGAGTCGATGACGCTATGGAGTTCATGCTGCTGCGCAATGCCGGCGACGGCCTTGAGATCGATCACGTTCATCAAGGGATTGGTTGGAGATTCGACGTAGACCAGGCGAGTCTTTTCGCGGACCTGTGATGCCAAGGTAGCCGGGTCACCGTCCCAGATCGAGAACTCGAAACCCAAAGGCTGCAGAAGGCCTTCGACCAAATCCGTGGTTCCACCGTAGAGGCCATCGAGCAGGATGGCGTGATCGCCGGGCTGCATCAGAGAGAAGAAGATCGCGCTGATCGCACCCAGTCCGCTGGCGGTGATCATCGCGTCTTCGCCACCTTCGAGCGCGGCCAGCCGCCGTGCCACCACCTGGTGGTTCAAACCATTGTGATAGCGCGGGTAGCGGACGGTGCCGTCACGGTAGTCAAAGGCCGAACTGGTGATGATCGGTGTGTTCCGGCCGAAGGCTTCTGGCAAAGCTTCGGCACCCGCGTGGATGCAGTCCGTATCGATGGCATTCGGTTTGTTGGGCATGAGCGTCAGGGTCGTCGGCGGGGGTTGGCGCACTATAGCGCTTTCCTGCGGCTGATCTTGCCTGTCCGCCACCTTTGTCGGTGAGTTCTGCTCAGGCCGACGCTTCCGGCTCGCGGATCCACCACATCAGAACGACGCCGACGGCGAGGATGCCCAGACCCACCAGACCGCCGATACGCACGTAGTTGATGCTGGACCACAGTACGAAGAGGCCGGCGATGATGAAGGCCAGCGGAACCCAAGGATAGAGTGGCACTTGATAGGGACGTTCTCGCTGGGGGTCGCGCTGGCGAAGCCGGATCACGGCAATCCCACTGAGCACAATGAACAGCCAGTAGACCGGTGCCGTGAAATCAACCAGCGTGGCGAAGCCTTCACGGGTGATCGCACCCAGACCGATCAGCGCAATGGCGACCATGCCCTGGGCTGCGATCGCTGCCTGCGGGCTGCCGCGCTCCGACTCCCACTGGCCCAGAAAGTCCAGTTTCGGCCAGTCGGCTGCCGCCGCGAAGGTGGTCCGGGCGCCAACCAGAATCGTGGCATTGATCGAGGTAATCACCGCCACCGACACCACCAGGATGATGGCGATGCGAGCCCACTCGCCCAGGGCGGCGGCAACGAGATCGGCAGCGGGAGCCGCCGAATCAGCCAGCCCACTCAAGCCTAGTCCGCGCCACAGGGCCCAGTTGATGATCAGGTAGAGCAAGGTGACTGCCGTCATGCTCAAGACCAGGGCTTTCAGCATGCCGTGGCGCCGATCGCGGACTTCCGTCGATAAGGTGGCAATCTCTGTCCAGCCGCCGAAGGCCAGCATGACAAAGACCATGGCTGAGCCGAATCCAGTCAGCGTCGAGGATCCGAGAGGCCGGGCATCCAGCGGCGCTTGACCCTGCAGCACGAGCACCAGACCGAGTACGCCGAGGCTGAGCACGGCCAGAATCAGCACCAGCGTCAGCCCTGATTGGGCGCCGATTCCAGCGCTGCGGCTGCGGAGGTTCAACAACGTGAGCGCGATGACCACCGCCGTGGCATAGAGCGCTGACCCGTAGGGCCCGAGGTTGATAAAACTGTTGAGGTAATCGCCGAGCACGTAGCCCAGCAGCGCAATAGAGCCCGTATTAATGACCGCAAATCGAGCCCAGGCAAAGAGAAAACCCAGGGGTCGGCCGTAGGCTCGTGACAAGAACTGATAGTCGCCGCCTCTGCTGGGGTAGGTCGAGGCCAGTTCTGCGTAGCAGAGGGCGCCAATAATGCTCAGGATGCCGCCGAGTATCCAGGCCCCGAAGAACGCGCCCGTTCCTCCGGCATTCGCCGCCACCAGCGCGGGCGATTTGAACAGCCCTGCACCAATCACCATGCCGATGGCCACTGCTGCCGCGGCATACACACTGACGCCGTAAGATTTTTCCGTCGATTCCGGTCTGTTCATTGTTGAGGCGGCTCGAGAGTGAATTGATCGTGCGCCCGATGAGGGAGTCAGGTACCGATTCTGCGACGTTGATTGGGGCTTGCAGCCTACAGCAATCAGTGAGTTGACCGTGAAAATCCCGGCGCCATTGCAGCCGACATCGACAATGACCCAGATCCTAAGCAAAGCACCGAACGATACAAGGAAGCCCCAGCCGATGACCGATACTTCGCGCATGAACAAGACCATTCTGACTACGGCCATTCTGGCCGCCCTCACGGTCCTGCCCTCCGTACAGGCGCAGACCGAATCCCAAGACAACGAGACTGAGACCGCGGCAGATCTGGATGATCTGGTGGTCATCGGGACGCGCTCAGAGACACGGACCGTGTTTGATACGCCGGTTCCCGTCGACGTGATTGATGAACGCGTGCTCCAATCAACGGGGGCTGTAGCCGGTGAGTTGGGCCAGGCGCTGGCCACGGTTGCGCCTTCCTTCTTCTTCCCACGCCAGTCCAACTCCGGATCCTCAGATCTTGTCCGCGCGGGTCAGCTACGCGGACTGAGCCCGGATCAGTTATTGGTGCTGGTCAATGGCAAGCGCCGCCACACCTCAGCGATCGTCAACTCGGAGACGAAGATTGGCCGTGGCACGGCAGCGGTGGATTTCAATACGATTCCGCTGAATGCGATTTCGCGCGTGGAAATTCTGCGTGACGGGGCCGGTGCCCAATATGGGTCCGATGCAATCGCCGGCGTGATCAACATTGTGCTGGATCGTAGCGCAGGGCTGGACCTGAGCGCGGGCTATGGCCAGCATGACACGGATCTGGATCCGATCAATCGTTCGATCACCGATGGCGAAACCATCACAGCTGACATCAAGTACGGATGGGCCTTGGCCGAAGACGGCTTCTTCAAGCTGGGTCTGTCGCTGCGCGATCGCGATGGCACCAACCGTGCCGGCTTTGACACGATTCCCTTCTTTGAGGCCCAGACACCGGCGAACCTCGCCTTGCGAGGACAGCGCAACTACGCCATCGGTGATCCTGATGTGGAAGAGATCAACGCCTGGTTCAACACGGAAATTTCCTTGGGCGATGGCACGCTTTACGGATTTGGTACGTTGGCCGACCGCGAGAGCACGGGTGGTGCGGCCTTCTTCCGCTATCCGGACAGCTTTTCAAATGTGCCCGACATTTACCCCCAGGGCTTCCGACCGGAAACCCGCGGTGATGATCTGGACCTGGCCGGCACCGTGGGCTGGCGCCAGTACATCAGCGACTGGTCGCTGGACTCCAGCGTGACCTATGGCCGCAATCGATTCGAGTTCGGCGTCGATGAATCGCTCAACGCCTCCCTGGGCCCGGCCAGCCCGACCTCATTTGATTCGGGCACGTTCCGACTGGAGCAGCTGACGGTCAATGTTGACGGCGTTCGGTCACTGAACTGGTCTCGGCCTGCTTCCCTGGCCATCGGTGCCGAATTCCGCCATGAAGACTACGCCACGCGCGCCGGTGACGAAGCCTCCTTCATTGCGGGTCCTTTCGATGGTGCGATCGGGGCTCAAGCCGCGCCTGGTCTGACCCCGGATGATGAGCAAGATGTGAGCCGTGACGTTTTCAGCTTGTACGCCGATCTGGGCGTCGATTTGACCGATCGACTGTTCGTCAACGCTGCAGCACGCGCTGAAGACTATGACGATTTCGGTTCGGCGCTCACCGGCAAGCTGAGTGCGCGGTTTGCACTCACCGATGAGCTGGCCCTGCGCGCTGCGGTCTCCAACAGCTTCCGCGCGCCCAATCTGGCGCAGGTGGGTTTCTCCGACACCACCCTGAACTTTGGTGACAACCGGACACTGATCCGCACGCGGACGCTGCCGGTCAATGACCCGATCGCCCGCAGTCTGGGCGCGACTGATTTGTCTGAAGAGAAGTCCAACAACTTCAGCGTAGGCTTCATCGGTCAGTACGATCGCTTCAACTTCTCCGTGGATGCCTTCCGTATCGAGATCGATGATCGCATCACCCTGTCCGAGCGCCTGTTTGGCCAGGCGATCGAAGACTTCGTGCAGGCTCAACCCGGCGGTGAATCGGTTCAGTCCGTGCGCTTTTTCACCAACGCGGTGGACACGACAACCACGGGCGTCGACGTGACCATGGGTTATGAAACGCCGTTTGCCGGCGGTGACCTGACCCTGACCGCGGTCGCCAGTTACGCCAAGACCGATATCGATTCGATCCGTGGCACCACCGACGAGCTGACGGCACTGGATCCGTCGCTGACGCTGGTGGGGGTCGAGGAAATCAACACGCTGGAAGATGCTGCTCCACGCAGCAAGGGAATTGTGACGGCCGACTGGCAGGGTCAACGCCTGAACCTGCTGACCCGCCTGTCTCGCTATGGCAGCGCAACACGCGTATTCAACTTTGGGGGAGGCTTCGAGCCTGAGCAGACCTACGGGGCCGAGTTCCAGCTCGATTTTGAAGGGTCGTATCAGGTGACGGACAGCACGCGTTTGACCCTGGGTGTCGTCAATCTGCTGGATGAGTATCCAGACCTGTCCTCGTCCGATATCAACTTTTTCGGCAACCTGCCCTATGACGTGCTCTCGCCGATCGGGGTGAACGGTCGCTACGTCTACGGTCGTGTGAACTTCAGTTTCGAAGACTCCGGTCTCGCC
>JBCDLQ010000094.1:0-7361 GCA_039414335.1 Pseudomonadota bacterium
ACTGGAAAACCCTGTTCGATATGCCCAAGCCACAGTTGAGCGAGGAAGAACAGGCCTTCCTGGATGGCCCGACTGAAGAGCTCTGCAAGATGCTCGACGATTGGAAGATCAACCGCGAGCTGAAGGATCTGCCGCCGGAAGTTTGGCAGTACATCAAGGAACATCGCTTCCTGAGCATGATCATTCCTAAGGAATATGGCGGTCTGGATTTCTCCGCTCAGGGGAATGCTGCCATCGTCACCAAGATCTCTACGCGCAGCCTGACGGCCGCGGTCAGCGTCATGGTGCCGAACTCGCTCGGCCCTGGCGAGCTGCTGATGCATTTCGGCACGGAAGAACAGAAGAACCACTACCTGCCGCGACTCTCCCGCGGTGAAGACATTCCCTGTTTTGCCCTGACCTCACCGCATGCGGGCTCTGACGCCGCGTCGATGCCGGACGAAGGCATCGTCTGCAAGAAGGTCATCGACGGTAAGGAAGTACTGGGCCTCAGCGTGACCTGGGACAAGCGCTACATCACCCTGGCCCCGGTCGCGACCGTTCTCGGCCTGGCCTTCAAGACGCGCGATCCCGACGGCTTGCTAGGCGGCAAGGAACATCTGGGCATCACCTGTGCCCTGATTCCGACCTCCACGCCGGGCGTGGAAACCGGCAAGCGTCACCTGCCCGGCGGCAGCCTGTTCATGAATGGCCCGACGCGCGGCGAGAACGTCGTCCTCCCCATGGACTGGGTGATCGGTGGTCAGGAGCGGATCGGTCAAGGCTGGAGCATGCTGATGCATTGCCTCGCCGCCGGTCGCGCGATTTCACTGCCGGCACAAGGCGTTGCGGGCGGCAAGCTGGCCACCATGCTGACCGGCGCCTATGCGCGTATCCGCTATCAGTTCAAACAGCCGATCGGCTACTTCGAAGGCATCGAAGAGCCGCTGGCTCGTATCGGCGCCGAAGCCTACCGTATGGAGGCCGCGCACAAGCTGACCCTGTCCGCACTGGATCGCGGCGACAAGCCGGTTGTGCTCTCGGCCATCCTCAAGGCCTACCTGACAGAAGCCAATCGCCGCGTCGTCAATGACGCCATGGACGTGCACGGTGGAAAGGCCGTGGTCGAGGGGCCGAACAACTATCTGTCCCTGGGCTATCAGGCCCTGCCCGTGTCCATCACCGTGGAAGGCGCCAACATCCTGACTCGCTCCATGATCGTTTTCGGTCAGGGCGCGATTCGCTGCCATCCCTACCTTCTCAAGGAAATGCTGGCCGCAGGAGACAATGACCTGAATGCCTTCGATGACGCCCTGTGGCGTCACGTGGGCTACCTGATCTCCAACGGTGTCCGTGCCCCACTGTTGGGCCTGACCGGCGGCCTCATCAGCGGCAGCCCGGTTTCCGGTCCTACCGCGCACTACTACCGCCGCATCAACCGTCTGGTTTCGGCCTTCACGCTCACCGCGGATCTTGCCCTGTTGATTCTCGGCGGAAAGTTCAAGTTTGCCGAGAAGCTGTCAGGCCGTTTCGCCGATGCGCTGGCGCACCTCTACATGGCCTCGGCCACGCTGCGCCGCTTCGAGGACGACGGCCGCCCGACAGAGGACCTGCCCCTGCTGCAATACGCCGTGGATGACAGCCTGCACCAGGTCGAAGAAGCGCTGCACGGGGTCTATCGCAACTTCCCGATCTCTGCCCTGGGCCCGGTCCTGAAGTGGCTGTGCTTCCCAACGGGTCGCCGCCATGGGAAGTCCGATGACCGCACCGGCCACAAGATCGCCCGCTTGCTGCTGACCAACTCGGCCAGTCGCGAACGTCTGATCGCCGGCACTTTCAAGTCCCGGGTTGATGACGGCACGGGCATCGTGCTGCAGGCTTTCGAGGCAGTCCTCAAGGCCGAGCCTGCCGAACACGCCGTGCGCAACGCGCTGAAGAAAGTGCCTTCTCCGGTCAACGTCGACGCCCTGTGCAAGAAGGCCGTCGCCGCTGGCGTCATTACCGAAGAACAGGCGGCTGATCTCAAGCGGGCCCAGGAACTCAGCGCGCGTGTTATCGCCGTCGACGAGTTCACGCCGGAAGAGCTGGGGACCCAGGTCGAGCAACAACGTCCCACGCTCGCTGAAGCCAGCTGACACCCGCCTTCAACAAGCCGTAATACTGATGGCCCATCGTCGTTCTGTCCGCCCGGACCGTTCGACGATGGGCCGCTGAATCACTGATCTTTTCAATATCCTTCAAGGAAATATCACCATGACCGACCACAAGCTTCGCGTGCGCCGAGCAGCCGTTCTGGGCTCAGGCGTCATGGGGGCCCAGATTGCGGCACACCTGACCGCCGCCGGCATCCCCGTGGATCTGTACGACCTGCCCTCAGAAGGCGATCGTCATGACAAGAAACGCAGCGAGATTGCCGAAAAGGGCCGCCAGGCCTTGCTCAAGCTCAAGCCAGCGCCCTTCGCTTCGAAGTCGCTCGCTTCTTTTGTTACGCCGCGCAACTTCGATGACGATCTTGACCAGTTGGGCCACTGCGACTTCATTATCGAAGCCATCGTCGAGCGCATGGACATCAAGAAGTCGTTGTACGAAAAGATCGGTCCGCATATCCATGCTGACGCCTTCTTCGTCACCAACACTTCGGGTCTGTCAATCACGGAACTGGCCGGTGTAGTGCCCGATGCCTTGAAGGACCGCTTCTGCGGCGTGCACTTCTTCAACCCGCCGCGCTACATGCACCTGGTGGAACTGATCCCGCATCCGGGTACCCGTGGCGAGACGCTGGATCTGCTGGAAGACTTCCTGACCCGCAACCTCGGTAAGGGCGTTGTCCGTGCTCGTGACACGGCCAACTTCATCGCCAACCGCGTCGGTGTCTTCACCATGTGGTCGACCATGCACCACGCCCAGCGACTGGGCCTGGGCTTCGACACGGTCGATGCACTGACCGGTCCGGCCATCGGCCGCCCGAAGAGCGCCACCTTCCGCCTGGCCGACGTGGTTGGTCTGGACACGATGGCCAACGTGATCAAGACCATGGACGCGAAGCTGGCCGACGACCCCTGGCACGGCTACTACCAGGCCCCGAGCTGGCTGGCGCAGCTGGTCGAGGCGGGTGCACTGGGCCAGAAGGCCGGTGCCGGCGTGTTCCGCAAGATGGGCCGCGAAATCAAGGTGTTCGACCCGGAGACCGGCGACTATCGGGCCACGGATTACAGCCTGCCCGAAACCATTCAGGCCATCCTGGCCATCCGTGATCCTGCCCAGAAGCTGGCTGAACTGGCGAAGGCCGAGACGCCGGAAGCCGAATTTCTGTGGGCGATCCACCGCGATCTGTTCCACTACTGCGCCTATCACCTGGCCGATATCTCCGATTCAGCGCGCGAAATCGACCTGGCCATGCGCTGGGGTTATGGCTGGAAGCTGGGTCCCTTCGAACAATGGCAAGCCGGCGGCTGGTCGCAGATCGCTGGCCTGATCCAGGCCGACATCGACGAGGGCAAGACCGGCGTGGATGCCGCCCTGCCCGACTGGGTATCTAACGTCGAAGGTGTGCATTCAGCCGACGGCTCTTACGCGGCTGATACGAACAGCCTTAACCCTCGCCCGGCCCTGGACGTCTACAAGCGCCAGTACCAGCCTGAACGCCTGCTGGGTGAGCCGCAGGCCACAGGCACTACGGTCAAGGACATGGACGGCATTCGCCTCTGGACACTCAGCGACGATGTGCTGATCGCCAGCCTCAAGACCAAGATGGGCGTAATCGACGACACGGCCGTCGAAGGCCTGAATGCCTCCATCGAAACCGCCGAGCGCGAATTCGACGGTCTGGTGATCTGGCAGCCGAAGGGGCCCTTCTCCGCCGGCGCCAATCTGAAAGCTGCCGCCGAAGCCATCCAGCGCGGTGACCTGGAAAGCGTTCGCGCGCTGGTTGCCGGCTTCCAGGCGGTCAATCTGCGGCTGCGCTACGCCGCCGTTCCAACGGTTGCTGCCGTTCGCGGGCTAGCCCTGGGTGGCGGCCTCGAGCTGGCCATGCATGCGGCCCGCCGCGTCGCCCACCTGGAAAGCTATATGGGCCTGGTCGAAGCCGGTGTAGGTCTGCTGCCTGCCGGTGGTGGCCTGGCTACGCTGGCCCTGCAGATCCAGCAGGACACGGCCGCTGGCGACAGCTATCCGCTGCTGGAGAAACGCTACAAGCAGATCGCCATGGGCCAGGTCTCCGGCTCGGCCATGGAAGCTCGCGAAATGGGCTACCTGCGTCCCGAAGACACAATCGTGCTGCACGAGCATGAACTGCTGCACGCCGCCCACGGACAGGTCCGCGCCATGGTCGACGCCGGCTACCGCCCGGCCCTGGCCGGCGCACCGATCAAGGCCGCTGGCGATGTTGGCGTGGCCACGATGAAAATGCTGCTGGTCAACATGCTCGAAGGCCACTTCATCTCCGACCATGACTTCGAGATCGGTCAGCGCATCGCCACGGTGATCTGCGGCGGTGAGATCGATCGCGGCACGCCGGTCAACGAGGAATGGATCCACGCGCTCGAGCGCGAGCATTTCCTTGAGCTGTGTGGCTACGAGAAGACCCAGGAGCGCATCGCGCACATGCTCAAAACCGGCAAGCCCCTGCGTAACTGACTACAAGCCCGTGCGTAACTGACTATTTGAGTTGAAAAGCATGAACACGAAGGACACGAAGGATTGCACGAAGTGCGCGAAGAATGGACAGAGAATTTCTCTGTGTCCTTCGTGATTGCTTCGTGTCCTTCGTGTTCAAAATGTTCTTCAAGAATCTGGTAAGGAATTCAAGACATGAGTGATGCATACATTGTTTCTGCGGTCAGAACCCCGGTGGCCCGCGCTTTCAAGGGCGGTTTCCGGAACTATCGTCCAGACAGCCTGCTGGCTGACGCCCTGAAAGCCGCACTCGCCGAAGTGCCCGAACTCGATCCCGGCCGGGTCGAAGACGTGATCGTGGGCTGTGCCATGCCCGAAGCCGAACAGGGCATGAACGTGGCCCGCATCGGCGTGCTGCTGGCCGGCCTGCCCGACACAGTTCCGGGCGTCACCGTCAACCGCTTCTGCTCGTCTGGTCTGCAGACCATCGGCATGGCTGCTGACCGCATTCGCCTGGGCGAAGCCGACGTCATGATTGCCGCTGGCACCGAGTCCATGACCATGATCCCGATGATGGGTCACAAGGTCGCCATGAACCCAGGCGCCTTCACCGACGAGAACGTGGCCATTGCCTACGGAATGGGTATCACCGCCGAGAAGGTGGCCCAGGAATGGAACGTCAGCCGCGAAGACCAGGACCAGTTCGCCTACCAGTCACACCAGAAGGCCGTGGCCGCAATCGACGGCGGTGAGTTCACTGAGATACGTCCGGTCACCGTGACCAGCCGCGTCCCCGGTGCCGACGGCACGATCCAAGTGCGTGAGACCGTGATCGACACGGACGAAGGCCCCCGCCGTGACACCACGCCGGAAGCCCTGGGCAAGCTGCGCACGGTCTTTGACGCAACCGGCACGGTCACTGCCGGCACGAGTTCGCAGATGTCGGACGGCGCTGGTGCGGTCATCATGGTCTCCGAGCGCGTGGTCAAGGAGCTGAACCTGAAGCCCCTGGCCGTGTTCCGCGGCTTCTCGGTCGCCGGCGTGCGCCCGGAAGTCATGGGCATTGGCCCCATCGAAGCCATCCCGAAGGTGCTCAAGCAGACGGGGGTCAACCAGGATGAACTGGACTGGATCGAGCTCAACGAAGCTTTCGCGGCCCAGGCCCTGGCTGTGATCCGCACCACCGGATTGAATCCCGAGAAGGTCAACCCCCTGGGCGGCGCCATCGCCCTGGGTCACCCGCTGGGCGCGACCGGCGCGATCCTGGCCGCCAAGATGATCCACGGCCTGCACCGCCGCGATCAGAAGTACGGCATGGTCACCATGTGCATCGGCACGGGCATGGGTGCAGCGGGCGTCTTCGAGCGGGTCTGACCGGCCGCAAAACCAGCGAAGGCGCCGATCGGCGCCTTCGTTTCTATGGAGACTCAGCTCCCCCCTTCTCCACCTTCCACTTTTAACCTCAAAGGCGCTGGCGAGGGCGGTTCTTCGAATCGGTCCCGGAAGAGAGAATCACCAGGATTCACGATCAACGACCAGAAACCGCCGGTCAGGCGCACACCTGAGGAACTCAACGCCTGCGAGGAGGTGGAATCCCACTGGCCGATCGTGCCCGCGAGTTGCCACAGTTGATCGGCAGTTTCCGATTCAAGCACACCTCCGCCATCGATCGTATTCCAATCAACCGACCAGTCCTGAGCCATGGCAGTCGATGCAAGTAAAGACAGTCCGCCAATGAGCCAAAGGCGTCGTTGGGCTGAGCGAGCTCTTTTGTCTATCGAAGCATTCATCGGTGAGTCTCCTGCGCCAGTCGCGGCGCGAGCAGTTCGCGCATCAGTTCCAGTTCGGCACGCAAGGTGGCGAGCTGCTCGTCCTGCTGGCGTTCCAGCCGCGCCAGTTGGTCGCCTTGATGCGCTAACTGAGCCCGCAGCTCTGCGTTCTCGGAGCGAAGGGTCTGCAGTTCGATCTCGGTCTGTCGATCGACTTCATTCATCTGCTGCGCTGCATTCGCTAGTAACGCCGTGATCCGGTCATAGCGAACACCTTCAATTTCGCCGTCCGCGTTGCGAGTAATCAGGCGTTCATCAACGGCGGCCACCTCTTCCGCAACAAATCCGATATCTTCACGATCATTTGCTGTCCATCGGTAGGCGACGGGTTCCAGCGCGAGTACAGCAGCCAACCCTAGCTCAAGCTCAATAACGTCGGTTTTGTACCGGGCACTGGAAGAGCAAGAAGCGATTTCGCCTGTGGCGTTCTGGCAGAGCTGAGTGGTACCGGCGATGCCCAAGGTGTCGAGCCTTGTGATACCAAAGACGCGAAAGCCGTTCTCTGGAACACCAGTAGTATCGAAGCTGCTGCCGATCCCCACTCCGCCATTTCCAAGCATCCGCAGCTTTGTTGCCCCATTGATCCGAACGCGAAGTACACCACGTGAGCTGGAACCGTCACCCGGCACTACATCGAAGGGAGTCTGCACCTCGAAGAAGTCTTCGGGCCGTCGGCCAAATCCGATTCCGCCCTGTGCTCGGACTAGAAACTGGTCTGGTCCAGTAGAAACAGAATTTGTCCCCTGACTATCGGCCCAGATAAAGGTCCCCGTATCGCCATTGGAATCTGATGAAAGCGGTATGTCAAGGCAGCCCGTGCCGGGATCGCCGGAGTTGATTCCGGGCCGCACCTTGGCGAATCGGCCGCCGGCCCAACTGAAGGATCCTCCAGCGGGTTCAGATCGTCCGTGCCCGGAGGGTCAGGGAACTGCGCAGGAG
>JBCDLQ010000095.1:0-7261 GCA_039414335.1 Pseudomonadota bacterium
CCCCCCCTCGCCCCTCCGGCGGCGGCCGCGGGCCATCCCCCCGCCCCACGACCCGATCAATCTGGAGCAGCTCAAACACTTCCTGCCGCAACGTTGGGAAGAGCTTGGCGGCGACGCGATCCAGCGCATCGGTCACCGGGCCAGCGCGCGCTGTCAGAGCCCGGACTTTCTGCCCCAGGCCGGCGCCCTGCCAGACCCACGACAGTTGCCCCATGACTTTCTCAGCGGTGTCTTTCTCAACATCGGTCACGGCTCTCGCGGGCTGACCCACACCCCCCTGTGCGCCGATCTGATCGCTGAGCAACTCAGCGGCCTGCCTGCTTCCGTGGAACCGGCGCTGATTCAGGCGCTGGCACCGGAGCGCTTCGTTCACCGCCAGCGCAAGCGCCAGCCCAACTGGCCTAGCGGCTGAAAGCTTTTGGCGAGGCTCGCGCGGTCGAGAGAGAAGTGCAACGCGATATAATCGGAGCTCGTTGACTGCAGGGTCTGTTTCCGTGCCTTTTCCAACGCATCGCCCACGGCGTCTTCGGGCGCACGATTTCTCCCGCCGCCTGGTGCGTGAGCACCGGCTGAGCACCGATGATCTGATCTACCCCGTGTTCATCCTCGATGAGGACAGCGGCCGGGAATCGATTGCCTCGATGCCGGGCATCGACCGCCTGGGGCAGATCGAGCTGCTCGAAACCGCCGAGCAGTGCCTTGAACTGGGAATCCCTGCCATCGCCTTGTTCCCCGTCGTCCCGATGGATCGCAAGAGTGAAGATGCGCGCGAAGCCTATCAGGACGATGCGCTGGTCCAGACCCGCGTACGCCAGCTCAAGAAGCATTTCCCAGAACTCGGCGTCATCACCGATGTGGCGCTGGATCCGTTCACCAGCCACGGCCTCGATGGATTGATCAACGAAGACGGCGAAGTGCTCAACGACCGCACCGTCGATGTACTGGTCCGTCAGGCACTGAGCCACGCGGAAGCGGGTGCCGATGTGGTCGCCCCGTCAGACATGATGGACGGGCGGATCGGCGCGATTCGCCGCGTGCTGGAACAGGAAAACCACAACAACACGCAGATTCTCAGCTACTCGGCCAAGTACGCGTCGGCCTTCTATGGCCCCTTCCGCGATGCGGTCGGTTCGGCCGCCGCCCTCGGCAAGTCGGGCAAGGAAACCTTCCAGATGGACCCCGCCAACAGCAACGAGGCCCTGCTGGAAGTGGGTCTGGACCTGGACGAGGGCGCCGACATGGTCATGGTCAAACCCGCCATGCCCTATCTGGACATCATTCGCCGCGTCAAGGACCGCTTCCAGGTGCCGACCCTGGCCTATCAGGTCTCGGGTGAGTACGCGATGCTCAAGGCGGCAGCGGCCAACGGCTGGCTGGACGGTGACGCAGTGATGATGGAGTCGCTGCTTGCCATTCGCCGTGCCGGTGCGGATGCGATCCTCACCTATGCCTCGATCGAAATCGCACAGCGACTGCGCGACACGAACTGACCATGAGCCAACCCCTGCTGCTGGCTGTCCTCGGCGACCCGGTCGAGCACAGCCTCTCGCCCCGTATCCACTCGGCCTTCGGTCAGCAGTTCGGCCTGTCCGTCGACTACCGCAAGATTCAGACCACGCCCGAGCAACTGGTCGATCGACTGAAACAGCTCTCCGATGCCGGTGCTCAAGGCGTCAACCTGACCGTACCGCTGAAGGGAACAGGCATACGCCTGTGCCAGTACATCGATGGACCGGCCCGACGCGCTCGCGCCGTCAACACGCTGCACTGGCAGGACAACGGCTGGTCGGGCCACAACACGGACGGGCCTGGCCTGAGGATGGATCTCGAGCGACTCGGCGTCACCGTGGCCGATCGTCGCGTCCTGATTCTGGGCGCCGGTGGTGCGACAGCGGGCATCCTGGGCCCCCTGCTCGATGCAGACCCTGCCGCCGTCCTGCTGTTGAATCGAACGCCTGAGCGAGCAGAGGAAATGGCCGAACGTTTCGCCCACCTGGGCCCAATTGCCGGTGCGGGTCTGGAGGCGGCGGATCGCGACCCGCGCATGGCGGATTTCGACCTGCTGATTCAGGCGACGAGCGCCGGCCACGACAGCCAGCTACCGCTTTTGCGGCGAAATTGGTTGAAGCGCGAAGCCAGCATTTACGACTTGAACTATGGCCCGGCTCACAACGCCTTGCTTCGTTGGGCTACAGCCTTCGACCTACCCTGCCATGACGGCCTCGGTATGCTCGTGGGACAGGCCGCGTTGGCCTTCGAGATCTGGACTGGACAACGACCGGCGCTTGAACCCGTGCTTGAAAGACTTCGCTAGCAGCTGCAGCTCACGGAGACCAGCCGCCGCTCATTCCGATCTTCTTCGCCCTGCACGATCAGAGCCGTCAGAGCGCCGCCCCAGACGCAGCCCGAATCCAGCCCGACCACCTGTTCGTTCTGAAACAGGCCCAGCATGGACCAATGTCCGAACACCAAGGTCCAGTCCTTCCAGTCAGAGTGCAGATAATCGAACCAGGGCCTGAAACCCTTGGGCGCGGCCTTCAGGCCTCCTTTATGGACCAGGTCCAGACGACCCTTCTTGTCGCAGTAGCGCATTCGAGTCATGACGTTGGTGATGCTGCGCAGGCGAGCCCTTGACGGCTGCCGATGCTTCCAGCGTCGCGGCCGATCGCCATACATATGCGCGAAGAAACGCCCTGGAGACTTCTTCAAGGCCTGCTGGACTTCCGCAGAACGCTCGGCCGCCTGGAGTGGACCCCAGCGAGGATCGACACCGGCATGCACCAGGGCCAGGCGTTTTTTCTTGCTCATCCAGAACAGGGGTTGAGCGCGCAGCCAATCCAGCAACTCTTGCCCATCAGCGGCATCGAGAATCGCCTCGAACTCCTTGTTGCGCTTGCGGCCCTTGGTGCTGCGTTCAGCGTAGGCGAGCAGGTGAAGATCGTGATTGCCTAGTACGGTCATAGCGGACGGGCCCAGGGAATGGACCAGGCGCAGCGATTGCAGGGATTGGCCGCCTCGATTGACCAGATCTCCGGCAAAGCGAAGACGGTCGGCGGCCGGATCGAAGGCGACTTGATCGAGCAAGCGCTCCAGCGCCGTGGCACAGCCCTGCACATCCCCGATAAAAATCTGGCGTTTCATCGTTGCGCATTGTAGCGGCGCAGAGCGCACCATTGATCGGCAATTTACTCACGCGCCGTCATCAGATGAAGGGGGCTGCATCCGCACCACGACATCATCCAGCTCCGGCACCTGATCGAGCAGATGACGTTCAAGACGGTGCGCAATCTCGTGCGCCGCCGAGAGGCTCAGATCACCGTCCATCACCACCTCCACATCCATCAGAATCCGCCCGCCCATCTGACGCGTCCGCAGGCTGCCATGATCGCGCACGCCATGTACGGAGCGGATCAACTCGTCCAATTTGCGCTCGCGCGCTTCGGACAGGCCCGTATCTACCAGCTCGACCACCGACTGCGCCAGAAATCGCCAGCCCATGCGACCGATCATCAGCGCCACGATCAGGGCAGCGATCAGATCCAGCCAGCGATAGCCGATCATCGTGCCAGCCACACCCGCGATCACGACCAGGGACGACAGCGCGTCTGATCGCGAATGCCAGGCATTGGCCTTGATCAACGATGAACCCGTGGCCTGGCCAACATGCAGGGTGTAACGAAACAGGCCTTCATTGATCAGCACTGAAATGACCGCGGCCACCAACGCCAACCAACCCGGCGACAGCAGTCGCTCGGGATCGAGTACACGAGCCGAGGCATCCATGATGAAGCCGGCCGCCACCACCATCAGCATGACGCCGATGACGGCCGTTGCGGCGGTTTCGATCCGGGCATGGCCGTAGGGATGATTCTGATCGGCCGATTCAGAACCCCAACGCACCGCCACCAATACCAGGCCATCACTGGCCAGGTCAGAAAAAGAGTGGACACCGTCGGCGACCAGGGCCTGCGATTGCCCCGCGACACCGGCGATGACCTTGCCAACGGCGAGAACGCCATTGGCAGCCAGCCCGACCAGCGTGACCCGCTTCTTTGCAGCCCAGTGCGATTGATCAGCGCGATCGCGCCTCATTGCCGCTCGAAGGTGGCAAAGCGCAGGGCGTGCGAGTTTCGCTCATCGGCAGGACGAGCCTGCAAACGTCGCAGATGCCAGTCGTGGAGACTGAATTCCGGAA
Source organism: Pseudomonadota bacterium (assembly GCA_039414335.1). Lineage (GTDB taxonomy): Bacteria > Pseudomonadota > Gammaproteobacteria > Xanthomonadales > Wenzhouxiangellaceae > Wenzhouxiangella. Next base: position 4,196 of record JBCDLQ010000095.1, read on the forward strand.
AATGCGTATCGCCGTCAATCTCCGCATCGATCAGGGTCAGCTCGAGACGTTCGGCCAGGGGTAGCGCCTGACGATAGATCTCACCGCCACCGATCACCATGATCTGCTCGGCCTCGGCGCAGGCCTCGATCGCGGATTCCAGGCCATGGGCCAGCAACACGCCGTCGGGCAGTTCAGGGGTGGCGCGCGAGACGACCACGTTCAGCCGACCGGGCAGCGCTCGACCGATTGACTCGAAGGTTCGCCGCCCCATGATCACCGGAAAGCCCAGCGTGACCGCCTTGAAGTGCTTGAGATCGGCCGGCAAATGCCAGGGCATGTCGCCGTCCCGGCCGATCACCCGATTGCGGCTCATTGCCGCAACCAGCGTAATCGGGGGGCGCGATTGGGAATCTCGCTCGCTCATGGAGCGCTAGTCTAGCGGGTCGCGACCTGTGACGATGGATCATAGAGTCGACCGACGGCCAGCGTGCGCGGGTGCTGAGCTCCGAAATGACTGGCAAAGCGCGTTCGGGCGTCCGACAGCCATCGCTCCGCCGCCTCGTCCTGCTCCAGATCGCGCAGCAGCGCACCCATCAGCTCGGCACCTTCTCCATGCGCCTGCGAGGCCCCCGAGTCGGCGGCCAGCAACACCCCCATGACGGACTCCAGGCGGGCCAGTTCAGGGGCCTCGCTATTGGTTCGGTAGCGCGCCAGCGCTTCACCCAGAACGGCGATCGAATACTGGGGATGAGACTGATGACCCAATGCCTGAAGCAGCGACTTTGATCGCTTGAAGTGAGTGAAGGCCTCATCAGCCTGGCCTTGACTGAGCGCAGTCGTTCCCAGCCAGCTCAGGGCGACCGTCTCGCGCAGGTCAGCCTGCTCCACGTCGCTTCGAGTCGCTGCAGACTCAAACCAGGAATGCGCCTGGTCGAAGGCAAGCTGGTAGCGATAGAGGTGTCCGAGGCGAGCACGCGCCGTGCGGATCACCGTCGCGCCGGGGCCCAGGCGTTCTTCGGCCAGTTGCATGGCAAGCAGCAGCGATGCTTCGGCGGCCTCCAGTCGGCCTTGACCGAGCTGGGCCGAACCGATACCGAGGTGGATATTGGCCATGCGCGGGTGATCAGGTGATTGACGAGCGAGCAACGCCATCGCTTCCTGAAGATGTTCCACCGCACCGTCGAAATCGCCGGCACCCTGCAGCGCGACCGCCAGTCCGTAGTGGGCCGGCGCGACGCTGGCATCTTCAGCGCCAAACAGGGCAACCCGTTCGTTCAATGCCCGCTCATAGAACAACGATTGATGGCCGGCGGCCAGGCTATTGCCGAAGCGATGGGCGAGCACTTCCAACAGCTGAATTCGCAGAAACCGATCATCGTCATTCAAGTCAGTCAGGGCATCCAGAAGGTCTAACGCCCGTCGTGCCGACTGCTCGGCATCCTGGCTCTGACCCTGATTGACCTGAGTTCTCGCCAGGACATAGAGACCGCTCGCCAACAAGGCATCGTCCTGATCACCCCCTTGATCACGACTGCGCTCGATGCGCCCGATTCCCAGAAGCGCTAGCTCCATGGCTCGATCTCTCGCTCCCAGTTCCAACAATCCGTCGGCTAAGACCAGGGCCAGCCGCCCCTGCATCAAGGGTTCCAGGTCGACGGCAGATTCGACTCGATCGGCAGCTGCCTGCAGCAGATCCACAGCACGAAGCTCGAAACCTTCCTCATTGCGGCCCGGGTTGGACTGCTGCAACAAGGACAACACGAAATCCCGCGTCTGCTCGGCCAACTGAGCCTGATAACCCGCTTCCCTGGCCTGCCAGGTGGCCACTCCCAACCCTGCGCTCAGAGCGATGACCACTGCAGCAACCGCCGACACGGCCACACGATAGCGACTCAGGAAGCGACCCAGGCGATAGGACCGGGAACGCGCGCGGGCGCGCACCGGCAGGCCTTCGAGGTGGCGCTGGATATCTTCAGCCAGTGCCTCAACGGAGGCATAGCGGTCCTCGACCGAGCCGGCCATGGCCGTCAATACAATGGCATCGAGATCACCGCTCAGCTGGCGGCTAGCGACGGGAGAATCACTACGGCCTTGGGCCAGTCTTGCCGAAGGCAGCACGGGCCGCGACTCACGAATGGCGTCGGTCAACTGCTCGCGCGTTGTCGCCTCTTCCCGATAGGGATGCTGGCCCGACAGCAGCTCGTAGAGGACCACACCGAGGGCGTAGACATCGGTTGCCACACTGACCGGACCACCCTCGATCTGTTCCGGCGCGGCGTACTCGGGGGTCATCACGGTGGCACCGAGGCGCGTCAAGTCGACCCCGGTCTCACCATCGGTGTCGAGCAGTTTGGCGATCCCGAAATCCAGCAGCTTCACCTGGTCCTGTTCAGTGACCAGGATGTTGCTCGGCTTGAGATCGCGATGGATCACCAGCCGCGCATGGGCCGACAGTACGGCCCGACATACCTGGATGAACAGGCGCAGACGCTCGGCCACGGGCAAGGCCTGGCGATCGCACCATCTGATCAAGGTCTCTCCGTCAACGAACTCCATGGCAAACCACGGCCGCCCATCGGCCAGCACACCACCATCCATCAATCGGGCGATGTTCGGGTGTTCGAGGGAAGCCAGAATGCGACGCTCGTTCTGGAAGCGACGGAGGATGGCATCGGAATCCATGCCGCGCTTGATCAGTTTGATCGCCGCCTTTTGCTCGTAGTCATCGCCAGAGCGTTCGGCAAGATAGACCACGCCAAGTCCACCGCGACCCAGCTCACTGATCAGGGACCAGTTGCCGGCGCGATCTGGCATCTGATCGCGATCGTCGGCTTCGAGCAAGTGAGAGACGGCCCGCGAATCGGGCGGCGATAGAAAGCCCTGTTCCGCATCGTGGGCCGCAAGCAGCGATGCCAGCTCCTTGGCCAGGGCAGGAGCCTGCTCTGCCAGGGCATCGAGTCGGGGCTGGCGAGCATCGACTGGCAGCTCGACCAGTGCCGCGAACTCTTCGGCCAGACGGTCGCCAAAGTCACTCATTCAGTCTTTGTCCTTGGCATCGGGATTCAGCGCCCGGTACAGCCAGGC
>JBCDLQ010000096.1:0-7239 GCA_039414335.1 Pseudomonadota bacterium
CGAAGGCCATCTGCGGCTGATGGTCGATGAAGATCACCTGGCTGTTTTCAGGTGTCAGCAAGTCCAGTTTGTCGGACATGAAATTCTCCTCTTTCAATGAAGTGTGTATCGGTGAATTCAGGGTGACGCTCAGGGCGCCATGTCGAAGACCAGCAACTCGGTCTCCAATGCGGTTTCGAAATTCAGTTCGCTTTGATCGCGCAATGCGAGCCCGTCTCCTGCCTTTAGAGATTGGCCATTGACTGAGACTTCGCCGTGAACAATCTGGACCCAGACCAATCGATCAGCGTGAACCGGGTGGGAGACGTTCAAGCCTTCAGCCAGCACGCCGCCATACAGATCCACGTCGCGGTGAATGGTGATCGAACCGTCGCGGCCATCACGAGACCCGAGCAACTTGAGGGCATCGGTCGGCGTGCGATCCAGCAGCGTTTTCTGCTCGTAGGAAGGCTTGAGCCCATTGGTCTCCGGAATGATCCAAATCTGCAGGAAATGCACCGGGTCTTCCTTGGAGGCATTGAACTCCGAGTGCATGATTCCGCGACCGGCGGACATGCGCTGCACGTCTCCCGGTCGGATCACTGAACCGGTGCCGATCGAGTCCTTGTGTTCCAGCGCGCCACTGATCACATAGGAGATGATTTCCATATCCTGATGACCGTGCTTGCCGAAACCGGCACCCGGCGTGACCTGATCTTCGTTGATCACGCGCAGGGGTCCGAAACCCATATGCCGTGAGTCGTGATACCCACCGAATGAGAAGGAATGGCGACTGTGTAGCCAACCGAAATCGGCGACACCGCGCTGCTCTGCTTTTCTAAGCTGTTGCATGATGACAATCCGTCCTTGATTTGAGGAGGACGATGCTACGCCTGTATTGGAGCCTTCGCTTTCAACGAATCGCTCATCTTTCACGCGTGTGCGATGGATTGCGTGGAAACCCTTGCGAGCGCGTGAACAGCGCGTCAACATGCGCCCTGAAGCACATCGAAACGACATCTGACAGACCATGGCTCGACAGGACAGCAAGAAAGCAAACGGCAAACCGCAGGACTTCTCCTCCGACCCGGTCGCTGCCGTGCCCGACAGCCTGGACATGGTCTCGGGCGAGGGATTTCGCTTCATCCTGCATCCGGCCGAGACCCTGGATTTCGCCTACAAGCTTCCGGACTACCTGATCTTCAGCCCGTTCCAGCCGACGCAGGCCGAACTCTGGATCGAGCCCGGCCCGCTGCGTCGACAGCGCTGGACGGCCGGGTCTGCGATGTTTCTGCCGCCCAAGACCCTGATCCGCTGCCGCCTGTACCAGCCGGCTGAGTTCCTCTGCATCACCATTTCGGCGGAACGGATCGAGCGTCAGTTTCAGCAGTCCAGCCCCGACCACCCGATCACGCCAAGGCCAATCGAGGAATTCATCGAGCCCGGTTTTCGTGCGCTACAGATTGAGGCCCGGCGCGCGCTGATCAGCGATCCGGTGATCGAGCCGCTCTACTTCCAGCAGCTGCTGGCCGGCATGCTGGCTCGCATTGGCTGCTATTTCGCAGGGAAGGACATCGTCATGAGCTCCCGCGAGACCATGCATCCGGTGATCGTGCGGCGCATCATTGAAGACATCGACAAGGAACTGGAGCAGAAACTGTCCGTATCGGAACTGGCCGAGCGCGCCCAGCTCAGCCGTTCGCACTTCTCCCGCGCCTTCCAGGCGGCCACGGGCGAGTCGCCCCAGCAATACATCCTCAGCAAACGCGTCGGGCGTGCCCGCGATCTGCTCGCCGAGACCGAGCACAGCATGAACGAAGTGGCCGCCCTGACCGGTTTTTCCAGCCAGGGCCACATGGCCACGGCCTTCAAGAAGCGCCTGGGCCTGACACCCACCGAATACCGTGCCGCCTTCGGGAAACCCTGCCGAGACGACGAATAGAGGGCTCGGCAGCCCTGCAAAACGAGAGATTTATCACATTTTTGGCTCATTTTCCGCTTTCTCTAGATGCAAGACCGTAGTTTTCATTTGGGAGAAGAGGAACATGAAACTGAGAAATTGCATGCTGGCCCTGGCGGCCGGCTCCCTGATGGTCAGCGCGAGCACGGCCGTGGCCGACAACCACGAAAGCGATGACTACATGCTCAACATGACCATCATCGACGTCAAACCAGGCCATATGCGGCCCTTCCGCGAAGGCATGACGGCTTATAACGCCTGCTATTCAGAGAATGGCGGCGAGCGCAGCTGGAGCGTCTGGAACAACGTGACGGGCAGCGGGGACTATTACTACATGGTCAGCCGTATGGATGCTTACGCCGAAATGGATGAGCAGAATGCCGCCACCATGGCTTGCTGGAGCATCATCGAGGAGCAGGTTGCACCGCATGTCATCGAGGTCGAGTCCAAGATTACCAAACGTATGGGCGCCTGGAGCGCTGCCAATCAGGATGTCGACGTGGTTGAACTGCACCACTTCCGCGTGGCCGAAAATTCCGACTTCCGCGCAGCCGTTGGTGCCATCACGGCTATCCTGAGCGAAGCCGAGTATGAGCATCAGGGCGTCTGGTACGAGCATCTGCACAACAGCAGCGGCCAGCCGGACTACTTCGTGGTCGAAAGCTATGACAATTTCGCTGCCATGGATGAAGAACGTTCGGGTGCCTATCGAGCCGTTGCTGATGCGGAAGGCGAAGAACGTGCCGACGAGCTGTGGGCCGACTTCCGCGCGTCGCTGACCGACGACTGGGCCTATCGCAATGAAGTGCTGCGTCGCGTGCCCTCATTGGCCATGACCCAGGGCGACGATTGATCGAATCAGACGCTTCATCAGCATTCGATCCAGAGGCCCGGTTTTCCGGGCCTCTGTTTTTCTGGGCAAAAAATACTTCGCCAGTTTTCGGTTGTCGCAAATTCAGGCTGCACTTATGGTGAGTTCCAGATCGAAACCCACGCGACCCATGACCACATCTACTGTGAATCCAACCGATGAATCGCCCATCCAGTCACGCGATGACGAGTTCTATCGCGCCCTGCTGGATCGAGATCCGGCCTATCAAGGCAGTTACTATGTCGGCGTCAAGACCACGGGCATCTTCTGCATCTCGACCTGCCGAGCCCGCAAGCCAAAGCGAGAAAACGTCGAGTTCTTTGAAGGGCTGAAGCCGGTGCTGGCGGCGGGCTATCGTCCCTGCAAGGTCTGCCGGCCCGTCGATCCGCGCGACGAGCATAGCGAAACGATCGAGACCGTCATGGAATTGATCAAGAGTCATCCCCAATCGAAAGTCAGCGATGCCATGCTGCGCGAACGAGGCTTGAGTCCGACGGCAGTCCGCACCTGGTTCAAGCGCCACTACGGCATGACCTTCCATGCCTACCACCGCATGCTGCGCATCAACCTGGCCTTTCAGGAGATCGAATCCGGCGGCAAGACCATCGATGCCGCCATGGATCACGGCTTCGATTCCCTGAGCGGTTTCGCCTACGCCTTTAAGCAGCAGACCGGTCGCGCACCGAGCCAGGCCGCGCTGGAACGGCAAATCGTGATGGAACGCATCGCCACCCCGCTAGGGCCGATGTTCGTCGCGGCCACCGATCGCGGTATCTGCCTGCTGGAGTTCACGGACCGTCGCATGCTGGAGACCGAACTGGCCGACCTGCAGAAAAGGCTGAAGGCTCGCATCGTCTTCGGCGATAACGATCACACCCGGCAGCTGAAGACCGAGCTGAACGAGTACTTCGCTGGCCAGCGTCAGGACTTCAATGTCGTTCTGGATGCACCCGGCACGGACTTTCAGCGCCAGGTCTGGAACGCCCTGCTCAAGGTTCCCTTCGGCGAAACCACCACCTACGGCCGCCAGGCCCAACGCATCGACCGGCCCTCAGCGGTCCGCGCGGTGGCGTCGGCCAACGGCGCCAATCGAATCTCCATCGTGATCCCCTGCCACCGGGTCATCGGCAAGGACGGCCAGCTGGTGGGCTATGGCGGAGGACTGGAGCGCAAGCGTTGGCTGTTGGCCCATGAGCGTGGGGTCGCTGCCGTCAGCCCCTGAAGTGCTCGCCTGCACCTGGGAAAGTTGATCACCAAGCGGAGTAGACTGGAAGGATGAAGCCCAAATCGACCATCCCAGCCGACGATCAATTCAAGCTGCGACCAGAAGATGTGGCCGGCGCCAGCCGCCTGCTGGTTCAAGGCGTCATCGGCATTACCGACGTGGTCGAAGCGATGCATGGCACGATCTCTCGGGCACTGCCACCGCTGAGTCGTCATCGTCCCCAGCGCACACGTGGATTGAGCCGTCAGATTTACGCCAGCGTTCGCGGCGTGACCCGAGCCGTCGGCTTCGGCTTGGAGACCGCCGCTCGTTTGCTGCCAGGTATCCCGCTTGAAGGAGTCAATCAATCGAGACGGCAAGCCCTGATTTCCAGCCTCAACGGCGTTGTCGGAGATCACCTCCATGCCACCGGCAACTCACTTGCCCTGACGATGAGCCTTCGCCAGCACGGAAAGCCACTCCTCAATCTGACCGGGCAGCTCGGAGAACTGCCGGTGAATCCACAACCGATCATTCTGGTTCATGGCTTGTGCATGAACGACCGTCAGTGGACCAGGGAAGATCATGACCACGGCCAGGCGCTGGCTCAGGATCTTGGCATCGCACCCCTTTATCTGCGCTACAACACGGGAAGGCGCATTTCCGAAAGCGGTCGTGAGCTGGCCGATCTGCTGCAGTCGATGAGCGATCAATGGCCTGTCGAGATCGAAGCGCTGACCCTGGTCGGCCACAGTATGGGTGGACTGGTGATCCGAAGCGCCTGTCTTCAGGCCAAAGCGTTGGGGCATGGCTGGGTGAACCAGCTCGGGACGGCGGTCTTTCTTGGCACCCCACATCAAGGCGCCCCCCTGGAGCGGATCGGAAATCTGAGCAGCCGGCTGCTCCAGGCCAGCCCCTACAGCGCCCCGTTTGCGCGCCTGAGCCAGTTGCGCAGCGCGGGGATTCGAGATCTGCGGCACGGCAATCTGCTCGAATCGGACTGGAAGCAGACCCGATCCGAAGTCATCGGCGATCACCGTCAGATGGAGCAAATGCCCGCTCACGTGTCGACCCACGCCATCGCGGCCAGTCGCAGCCCAGCGGGTGCTGGCCGAATCAAGGGCGATGGGCTGGTCACGGTAGCCAGCGCGCTGGGACGCCATCGCGACACAAACCGTCAACTCGAGATCCCGGAAGGGAACCGCCACCTGATCTTCGATGCCAACCACTTCGATCTGCTGCGCAGCCCCACGGCCTATCAGACCCTCAAGCACTGCATCGCCAATCGCTGAATTCAGGGGTTTGGTCTCCTCTCAGGCCCGCCCTGTCGCAAGCAAACTCGCCAGACTCGAAAACCGGCGAGCATGATCATTCACACACACGATTGACCTGGCTGTGAGCGACATCATCGAAGAAAAGGAAATCCAGTTCCGATCTGGATCCATCCGACTCAGCGGCTCACTGAATCGACACCAACATCGATCACCCGGACCACTCTGCCTGCTCCTGTCGGGATCGGGCCCGCAGGACCGCGATCAGACGGTCTGCGGCATTCCCACCTTCAAAGCGCTGGCAGAGGCTCTGACCGACGCCGGCTATGCCGTGTTTCGATGGGACGATCGCGGTGTCGGAGAATCCGACGGCGACTACCTGGAGAGCAACGGCCAGCAGCTGGTCGACGATGCCATCGCTGCACTGGACCACCTCTGCAAAGTTTGTTCCTTCGAAGCGATTCATCTGATCGGCCACAGCCAGGGCACCCTGGTCGCACCCCAGGTTGCCTTGAAGCGACCCGATCTCGTCAAGAGTCTGGTTCTGCTGGCTGGTATGGCACTGCCCGGTCGCAACACGCTCCTGGAGCAACACGCCGCCGTGCTGCGCGCTGACAACTGGCCCGTTGATGTCATCGACGCTTCCGTAGCCCAGAAAGCACGCGTCTTCGATGTGCTCGAAGGCGTCCCCGATACATCCTTGACGCCGGTCGAAACAGCCCGACTGAGAGCAGCACTCACCCAGGCCCTGCTCGACGAGATGCCTGTTTCGGCGCTGAATCAACAGCAGCAAGCCGAACTCAATGACAGCCTTGACGACCTGCTCGAATGGGAATGGCGCCTCCTGCTCAAGCAGGATCCGGCCCGCCAGTTAGCCAGAATCTCGACGCCCGTCCTCGCCCTGTTTGGTGATGAAGATCTTCAAGTGAATGCCATAAAGCACGCCACAGCTCTTGCCGAGGCACTGCCTGCGGGCCTCCCCCAGAGCATTCAGACACTCCGGGGCTTCAACCACCTGTTCCAGCAGTCGGAAGGCAGTCCACCACTCGACTACTCACAGGATGGGCCGGCCTTTCCTGAAGCCGCCTGCCGACCCATCATCGACTGGCTGAACAGGCACTCCTGACCCTGGCAATCCGCCTATGGTCCACCGCGGTGGGAATTGCGCCCGATCAATTTCCAAATCCGCACTCAGGCGTAGACTGAACCCTTGCATCATTGCTTGGAGCTGCCCGTGGGAAAGAACAACTCATCCAACGCGATCCTGACCAACAACGCCGAAGAGTTTCCGAAGGTGTCCGCAGACCAGGTTCGAGAAGCCTTTGAATCTGGGCGTTACCCCTACGGACGTCGGCTCGCCAAGAAGGTGTACGAGGCGGAAAAGGCAAAGCTCCAGGTCGAACTGCTGAAGGTTCGGCGCTGGGCCAGGGATACGGGTCAGAAGATCATCCTCCTTTTCGAAGGTCGCGATGCGGCCGGCAAGGGAGGCACGATCAAGCGTTTTAATGAGCATCTCAATCCGCGCTCTGCCCGCGTCGTGGCCTTGAACAAACCCACGGAAATAGAGCGCAGCCAGTGGGACTTCCAGCGCTATGTCCAGCATCTTCCAAGCGCGGGCGATCTCGTGTTCTCTGACCGGTCCTGGTACAACCGCGCAGGCGTCGAGCGAGTCATGGGCTTTTGCACGCCGAATGAATACCTGGAGTTCATGCGCCAGGAGCCCGAGTTCGAGCGGATGCTCGTGCGGTCTGGCGTCCGGCTCTTCAAATACTGGTTCTCGGTCACTCAGGCCGAGCAGCTCCGTCGCTTCGAATCGCGCGAAACCGATCCGCTCAAGCGCTGGAAACTGTCGCCGATCGACAAAGCCAGCCTGGGCAAGTGGGACGACTACACAGAGGCCAAGGAAGCGATGTACTTCTACACGGACACGGCCGATGCACCCTGGACCATCATC
>JBCDLQ010000097.1:0-7215 GCA_039414335.1 Pseudomonadota bacterium
CGAAGCGGGTCGCGTGATCACCGGTGTTGGTGATGACCGCCTCAGGGTCAGAGCAAGAACCGACTACGAGGACCTGGATTACCTGACCCGCAATCCCGGAGAACTGGACCGGATTACGGTCAACTCGCCACCAAACGGCGCGCTCCCTTCAGACACCCCGAATGTCGCAGCAAACCCCAGTGAAGGGCCCCTGTCGGCCGATTCGCTGTTCGACTGGATTTCACGACGACGGAATGTAGAACGCATCGCCAGCAGCGAGCGCCTCATCCAGAACGTGGAAGATCCGGCTCCCCTGCTTCGGGATGGACGGTGGCAGTGGTGCGGTCGCATCAACGGTCCTCACAACTATTACAACTGGGTTCCGAACGACAATCACTGGACCCTGCGCGGTCAATCGGGTGGGAACTGGAATACGCTGGTCGACGACAACCCATCGGGCGCTTCCTGGCTGATCGGCACCTTTACCTCGAACGGCGAACCCATTCGGAATCGTCAGCCCGACGCCAACGACGGCGACAACAACATGGGCGTTGTCTCGTCACAGCAGCTGCAGGATGGTGGCTACGGCGGCACTTGGAATAGCTTTGGCGCCAACGGCCTGAACTTCACTTGGTACAGCGGCTCGACCTGTACTCGGATCACCGAGGTGGACACCTTCGTCAATCCCGCCATCGCCAATGACAATGCACAACATCTCAAGTCATTGACCCATGAATTCGGCCATGCCCTGGGCCAGTCAACGAATGGTGCCGGGGGTCATGAGGATGAGATGTTCGCCATCATGTTTGCCGGCACCTTCCAGCAACCACCGAACTACAGTTCCGTCTGGTACGGCCGAATGGACGACATGGCTGGCGTCAGGGATTTTCTCAATACGTCCAACAGCAACTATCCGGGCACCTTCGTCCAGGAGACCTGGGTCGATATGGCCACCTGGTCCCAGACCCACAATAACTGGGGTTCGGCAGGCAGCTTGATCATGACCGATGCCAACACCTATTCGGGTCGACGGGGAGACTCGTTCACGATTCGCGGTCTTCAGGTCGAGAACCGCGGCAACCTCCCCGCCACCAACGTCAACCTCCGCTTCTATCTTTCGAGCAATACGACGATTACGGGATCTGACTATCTGGCAGGTTCTGCGATCTGGGATACGTTTTCTCCACAAGGGCGCTGGTCAAACGGCAGCTGGACCGTTTCCATTCCCGGCAATGTGCCCGCCGGCACCTACAGCATCGGCTGGATTCTCTCTCTGGATCAGACCGAGCGTTCGGCGGCCAACAACACGGCCATCATGCGGCGAAGCAACACCTTCAACTTCACCGAACGCCAGTTCACGGTCATTGGACAGCCCGACCTTACCGTCAACAGCGTCAGTCTGTCACCCACGAGCGCGCTCCAGGGCGAGACCGTCATGATCACGAGTTCAGTTAGCAACATCGGTGATGCGACCTCCCCTTCTACGATCGTTCGGTTTTATCGCTCGAGCAATTCAACCATTTCAACCGCAGATACGGCCCTGGGTCAGACAGTTCTGGGTGGGCTGGTCGCCGGCGGGACCACCACTCGATCCTATTCGGCCATCATGAGTGTGCCCGGCAATTGGTACCTGGGTGCCTGTGTCGAGCAGGTTCCGTTTGAAGACAACGTCTTCAATCTTTGTTCGCCTGGCGTGTTCATCCAGGTCCAGGCCGTTGACGAATTGTTTGAAGACCGCTTTGGATTGCCTTGATGATCGGATTCGATCCCGAACAAGTTGGGGGATCCGAGTCTCTGATCATTCGATTCTGTCCCCCCACTGCCCGGGGGCACAGGATCAAATATGAAAGCCGTCACTAGCGCTGTCATTTGTTCAATTGTTCGGGGCAACCCAAGCGACCGAAACCTCACGGTCAATCAATGGCTTAAGACCATTGTCAACTTGACAAACGCCCTGACTCCACTAGACTCTGTCGCAGGAGTCTTCATGAAATCTTCACAACCAATCCTGTCGTCAACCTTGCCAGTGGCGGCAGAAACTCGGGCCGTGATTTTCGAACAGCCTGGTGCACTCTCTGTGCGCCCGGTGGCCTTGCCTGCTCCGGGTCCCGGCGAAGTGCTGGTCGATGTCCACTTCAGCGGCATCAGCACGGGCACCGAGCGACTCCTATGGCGGGGCGATATGCCGCCTTTCCCAGGGCTGGAATATCCGTTGGTTCCGGGCTACGAGTCCGTCGGTGTGATCCGCCAAGTTGGGCCCGGCTGCCGACTTGAACCCGGCCAGATGGTGTTCGTCCCTGGGGCCAACTGTTATGGCGACATCAGCGGTTTGTTTGGAGGAACGGCATCCTGCCTCGTCACCGCCGAACAACGAATTCGACCGGTCAGTGAACGGCTGGGACACAAGGCCGTATTACTGGCGCTCTCGGCCACCGCTCATCACGCACTCACTTCTGGCCCGCACAGTCAACTGCCAAGCTTGATTGTTGGACACGGTGTCCTCGGGCGTCTGGCCGCTCGACTGGTCATCGCGTTAGGCGGCCCCGCCCCAATCGTCTGGGAGACGAATTCGGATCGACGTCAAGGCGCTGAAGGATATCGCTGTTCCGCACCTGGTGAGGAAGGGCCCTTCAAGTGCATTCTGGATGCGTCTGGCGCTGAGGGCATTATTGATGAATTGCTGCCCCATCTGAAACCGCAAGGTGAGATCGTGCTGGCGGGCTTCTACCACGCGCCGGTCAGTTTTCAGTACCTGACCGCCTTCATGAAGGAAGCTCAATTCCGTGTCGCTGCCGAATGGCAACCCCAGGACCTTGATGCGGTTTGTCAATTGATCAATAACCAGCCAGAACTGCTCGACAATCTCATCACCCATCGACTTCCGGCGGCTCGCGCCGAAGAAGCCTATCCAATAGCCTTCGAAGATCCGAGCTGCCTGAAGATGATTCTCGACTGGACAGGAGCCGAATCCCAGTGAGTCAAGCCAAAAAAATTGCAAAGAAAATCGATATCTCCGTCAAGATGACCGAGGCACTTCGCGACGAAGCGGCCCAGGATCCCGATCCCGTCCACACGGGTGAGGTCACGAAGGAGACCCAGATCATCGCCATCTACGGCAAGGGAGGCATCGGCAAAAGCTTCACCCTCTCCAACCTGTCGTACATGATGGCCCAGCAAGGCAAGAAGGTACTGTTGATCGGATGTGATCCGAAGAGCGACACGACGTCATTGCTGTTCGGCGGCAAGAGCTGCCCCACGATCATTGAAACCAGCTCGAAGAAGAAGGAAGTTGGCGAACCGGTACAAATCGGTGATGTTTGCTTCACCCGAGATGGCGTTTATGCCATGGAACTTGGCGGGCCGGAAGTCGGCCGAGGCTGCGGCGGCCGAGGCATTATTCACGGCTTTGAATTAATGGAAAAGCTCGGGTTTCATGACTGGGATTTCGACTATGTTTTGCTTGACTTTCTCGGTGACGTCGTCTGCGGCGGCTTTGGCTTACCCATTGCTCGAGATATGTGCCAGAAGGTGATCGTGGTCGGCTCCAATGACTTGCAGTCCCTCTACGTGGCTAACAACGTCTGTTCGGCCGTCGAGTACTTCCGCAAACTCGGAGGTAACGTTGGCGTCGCGGGCCTGGTGGTGAACAAGGATGACGGCACGGGGGAAGCCCAGAAGTTTGCCGAGTCCGTCGGAATCCCCGTCTTATCAGCCATCCCGCAGGACAACGACATCCGCCGCAAAAGCGCCAACTATGAGATCGTTGGAAAGCCCGGCGGACAATGGGCCTCCTTGTTTGAGGAGCTGGCTGCGAACGCCGCGGAAGCGCCCCCACTCCACCCAACGCCTTTGACTCAAGATGGTCTTCTGGAACTGTTCGACGGCGACACGGTGGGTCGCAATGTTCAACTCACACCCGCGAAGATCGAAGACATGTGCGCCGCCGGCAAGCTCGATAAGCCGTCTCTGGAAGTGATTTACGACAACGCATGATCGACAGGCGGGACGAAATGTCCTGACAGTGCCTCAACACAGAGTGAGTCTGCAATGAAGAAGTCGAAGGAAGTCCACGGCCAGAATGAGCAGAGTATCGTCGGCGACAAGGACACGATTCCACAGGACCTTGGGGAGGCCAATCCGCTCAGCCGTTCAGCCGGCTGTCACGCCAAAGACGAGATGCGCGAAGCAGCCAAGTCGGCAGGCAAGTCTGACACCTTGAAGCGATACGAACAGGATTATCCAACCGGACCCCACGATCAACCGCAATCCATGTGTCCTGCATTTGGTTCCTTGCGAGTCGGTCTTCGAATGCGGCGCACAGCGACAATCCTCAGTGGTTCTGCGTGCTGTGTTTACGGCTTGACGTTTACGTCTCACTTTTACGGGGCTCGTCGCACCGTCGGTTACGTCCCTTTCAATTCGGAAACACTGGTCACCGGCAAGCTGTATGAAGATATTCGCGATGCGGTGCATGAAATCGCCGACCCGGAAGACTACGATGCGGTCGTCGTCACCAATCTCTGCGTACCCACGGCGTCAGGAGTTCCGCTTCAAATGCTACCCAAACAGATCAATGGGGTACGCATAATCGGTATTGACGTGCCCGGCTTTGGCATTCCAACTCATGCCGAAGCCAAGGATGTCATTGCCGGTGCCATGCTGTCTTACGCACGAGAAGAAGTTGAATCGGGTCCTGTTCAGGCGCCTCAGAGCGAGCATGGTGGGCGTCCCACGGTCACGCTTTTAGGAGAAATGTTTCCAGCCGATCCGGTCACCATTGGCATGATGCTTAAAACGCTGGACTTGGCGCCGGGACCCGTGGTGCCAACGCGCGAATGGAGAGAACTCTACACGGCACTCGATGGCGCTGCTGTTGCCGCCATCCATCCTTTCTACACGGCATCGATTCGAGAGTTCAAGCGCGCCGGCAGACCCGTGTTCGGCTCGGCTCCCGTGGGTCATGAGGGCGCTGCTGCCTGGCTCGAGAACCTTGGCGAGCTATTGGGCCTCCCAGCCAAGCGGGTCGCTTCCGCCAAGAACACGTTCCTCCCGGCGATCGCAGGCAGCATTCAGTCTTCGCCTATCAAAGGGCGAATTACCGTGTCAGGCTATGAAGGATCTGAATTACTGGTGGCCCGCCTACTGATCGAATGCGGCGCTGAAGTCCCCTATGTTGGCACCGCTTGCCCCAAAACGAAGTGGTCGGACCCTGACCGAGAGTGGCTGGAAGCCAAGGGAGTTCAAATCAACTACCGGGCGTCGCTTGAAGAGGACATAGCGGCCTTCAAGGAACACCAGCCCAATCTCGCAATTGGCACAACGCCGGTCGTCCAGGCGGCCAAGGAAGAAGGGCTGCCAGCGATGTATTTCACCAACCTGATTTCAGCGAGGCCCTTAATGGGGCCACCGGGGCCGCCAGCGCTTGCGCAGGTGATCAATGCCGCGATGGGACAGCAGGCACGTTTTGATCAGATGAAGGCCTTCTTCAAAGGCGTTGGCGAAGGCCCAGCCGCCGGTGTCTGGAGAGAACAACCGGCAATCCCCATGGTCGTCCGCTGATGCTGGTATTGGATCACGATCGGGCGGGCGGCTACTGGGGCGCTGTCTATGTCTTTACGGCCATCAAGGGACTCCAGGTCGTAATTGATGGTCCCGTCGGATGCGAAAACCTTCCCGTCACTTCGGTGCTGCACTACACCGATGCCCTGCCCCCTCATGAGCTTCCAATTGTCGTGACCGGACTGGGCGAAGAAGAGCTTGGACAGACGGGAACAGAAGATGCCATGAAACGGGCACACGGCACGCTGAATCCCAAGCAACCCGCAGTGGTCGTGACCGGTTCGATCGCAGAAATGATCGGTGGTGGTGTCACACCAGAAGGTACGGGGCTCAAGCGATTCCTCCCGAGGACGATCGACGAAGATCAATGGCAGTGTGCTGATCGAGCGATGAGCTGGCTCTGGAACGAGTTCGGTGCGCGCAAGGGCAAGGTGCCACCTCGCCGGCAAAAAGAAGGAGAAAAACCTCGAGTCAATATCATCGGGCCCGCTTATGGCCAGTTCAATATGCCCTCGGATCTGGCCGAGATCCATCGTCTTGTGGAAGGTCTGGGTTGTGAGGTGAACTGCGTTTTTCCGCTGGGCATGGACATCAAGAATCTCAAACAACTGGCCCAGGCCGACGTCAATATCTGCATGTATCGAGAGTTCGGGCGCCTGCTCTGTGAGACCCTCGAGCGACCCTATCTTCAAGCCCCGATAGGCCTGGAGAGCACGACGCTTTTCCTGCAGGAGCTGGGAGCACTGCTGGACATTGACCCTGAGCCCTTCATCGAGTCTGAAAAACACACGACCATCAAACCGCTCTGGGATCTTTGGCGTTCGGTCACACAGGACTTCTTCGGTACCGCCAGCTTTGCCGTTGTCGCCAACGAAACCTACACACGCGGCATTCGCAAGTTCCTGCAGGACGATATGGGTATGCCCTGCACACTTGCAGTTGCCCGCCATGCGGGCCAGAAGACCGACAACCAGAATGTCCGCGAGTGTTTGCAAAATGAGACGCCATTGATCGTTTTTGGCAGCTATAACGAGCGAATGTACCTGGCCGAGACCGGTGCCAAATCCATGTACATTCCAGCCAGCTTTCCCGGCGCAATCATCCGCCGCCACACGGGTACGCCCTTCATGGGCTACAGCGGCGCGACTTATCTGGTGCAGGAAGTCTGCAATGCGCTGTTCGACGCTCTGTTTCACATCCTGCCGCTGGGCTCGGAGCTCGACAAGGTCGACAAAACGCCCTCTCGCATGCACCGAGAAGTGCCCTGGGACAGTGAGGCGCAACTGGAGCTGGACCGTCTTGTCGCTATGAAACCTGTGCTCGTTCGCATTTCTGCTGCCAAGGAGTTGAGAGACAGCGTCGAACGGGCAGCGCGCGACGCCGAGGCCGAACGGATCACCAAGGCACTGATCATGGAAGTTGCTTCCCAACTGGGCTTTGATCGAACGGCTGCGTGAGATACGGAGCTACGGCTAGACCGCTTCTTCTTTACTTTCCTTGACCACCAAGGCCATACTGTTGCGGCGTTGGTAGTCAGCTGGGGGACATTCCATTGTTCTCCATGCGCTGATTTCGAGTCCGGGTCTGGCGTCCCGGCACGAAGTGCTGCTGCCTCAAAGGCGGCCGCATTAATTTTGGCGAGCAAGACCACAGGGGGATTCAACTCACTTGGCCTCC
>JBCDLQ010000098.1:0-7210 GCA_039414335.1 Pseudomonadota bacterium
GCTGGAGCTCCCCGACCCTGGCGACCAACGCCTGCTCCCTTTCCTCATTCCGTCTGTCGCCCTCCTCCGTCTGGCGAGCTATCGCGAGCTCGCGAGCCTTCATCTGTTCCTCACGAACAGCGAGCACGCCTGGCGTGGCCTTCTGCTCGATGTTTCCTGGGCCTCAACTCCCTGAGCTGAGAGACACGCCCGCTCTGCACGCCAGGCCTCCAGCGTCAAGGGTGCAGCAAGGTCAGGTGCGTAGCCCTCGCCATCCTCGACCTGCTGGAATCCGGTCACCGTGCGCTGGGCCGGTACCCGAATTCGCACACCAGAATTCGGCAAGGTCAGGTAGTACAGGATGCCCGCCGTCGACCCGGCCTGATTGCCGCCTGTGGGCTCGCCCACCAGGACCGCGTCACCCGCTTCAGCCACCGCGCCGATCATCGTGGTGGCCCCGCTGCTGTTTGCGGGCCCGATGAGCACGATCAGCTCTCCCGCAAAGGCCAGCGGATGTGGCTCGATCACCGTACCGGCACCGCTGATCTCGGGCCGCAGTATCCATTCGTCGCCGTCGGCAATGAACCAGGCCGGGTCAGGATTCAGAGCGGATTGCTCCCAGGTCGACAGATGCTCCCTGAATTGCTGCGGCTGAATCGAGCGAACGCGGATCTCGGACACGGGCTGGACCGGCCGCTTGATCAAACGCTGGACCAGGGCGATCTGAGCATCGACTGATCCACCGCCGTTCTGGCGCATATCGACAATCAGGCGCTGCACCTGCTTTGCCTTCAGCTCTTCGAAGAAGGGATCGAAGACCGTGCCGGGATCAACCGGCGTGCGGTAATTGACGAAGGTAGAAATACTCAGCGTGGCCTGACCATCATCGCGAATCGTGAGCTCAACTGCGTCAGGATCGGAGAAGTTGCGATAGCGAGCGCCATCACTGCCCAGCTGGCGGAATTCGGCGTAGCCGATTCGGTTGGGCGCAAGCTCGCGAGTCACGCCATCAGGTGCCATGACTTCCAGCTCAACCCTGTCGTTGATCGTGTTGATCAGGGGATCGAAGTGATCGAAGCCAGAACCGAGGAACTCGGAGCTCGAGGCCAGCACCTGTCTGCGCACGTGCGTCGTTCGACCGTCGACGGGCATCAGGGGCCAGATCGCATCGATGCGCTCGCTCACGGGGTCGCCATCGATCGACAGAATCTCGTCACCACGTCCCAGACCATCGACTCCGCTGTGCTCGACGAGCATGCGCCAGGTCCCCGGCTCGCCGAACAGACGAAAACGAAACGGCAAATAGACCGGAGCGCTTTCGCGAGCGTCGACCTGTTGCTGAGGAAACTCTGCCTTGGTGTGATCGCAGGCAATGGCCGCGAGGATTCCAGACAGTTCGACGAAAAAGCGATCGCGGTCCAGTCCTTCGCTGGCTGCTTCCTCCAGTGCATCCCAGCGCCCGGCCAGCGCCTCGCTGCTGCTGTAGCGGTCATAGCCAGCATGGAGTTCCGACAGGACTTCACGAGCCAACTCAATATCAGCAAGCGCTGCTTCGCGATCGAGCGATTGGGCATGGACAGAGGCGGTGGCCAACAACAGCAGGGCAATGATCAGAATCCTCATGACTGCCGCTCCAGGTCGATGCGGTTGCGGATGAAGGGCGCTTGCTCCGAATCACCGGCATCGAGATACTCGACCCAGGTTTCGACGGTCAGCGCATTGCCCTGGATCTGCCAGCGGTATTCGATCCGAGCGGGCCGACCGTTGTCCTTGGATTCTCCCGTGAGCCGCCACTGTTGACCCTCTGCGCCTGAGTCTGATGACGCCAACTGGAGCTCACGCACCTCGATTCCCTGACGACCCGTGCTGGCAATCGACAGCATGGTACCTCGCTGTTGGATCAGCTCGAAGCCGTACACTTCCCGACCCGGGTCGCTGTAACTCGAGCGCATGGTCACCCAGCTGGCGTCCGGCGCGATCTGGATCACGCGCCGATGTGGAATCTGCACCCACTCATTGCTGCGGAAGTCTCGATAGGACAGGTGGCCAGCCCAGTTACCCTCGAGACTTTGCCATGCCGGTTCTTCGTGATTCGACTGCGCCCAGGTCGGGCTGGAGAACACGGCTGCGATCGTCGTCAAGATCAGACCAAGGAGAAAGGATTTCATTTCAAACGCTCTCAATGTGGTTGGGAGCGCTCAGTCTCCCGAAAGACCGCATTGGCGTCGCCTTGAATCCTGCGCAATCAAGCTGCTTCCTCATTTTGAGACGTGTCTGGATTCTTTTATCAAATTATTCAACAGCTTGTGTCACAGGCTGGCTGCGTCTCAAATCCCTCACTCCACCCCTGGCCACACGATTCGAGACCTTATGAACCGGCGAAACGGCGAGCACTTCAAATCTCACGGGCCCGCCAGGCGCTCGGTGTGATGCCGGCCGTCTCCCTAAACACTCGATTGAAGGTCGCCTTCGAATTGAATCCGCTGCCCAAAGCAATGGTGAGCACGTCCTGATCTGTTGAGCGGAGCTGCTCCCGGGCGTGGTCGACTCTCATTTCATTGATGAAGCGATTGAAGTTCACCTTCAGTCCCTGGTTGATCAAACGAGACAGCTCGCTCTGGGACGTTCCCATGCGCTGGGCCACGTCCTGAAGACTCAATCCCGGCTCCAGATACCAGCCCTGATCAGCCACTGCCTCTCGGAGCGCCTGGGCGCGAGCATCAAGCGCCGTGCTGATGGCCGCATCATCGGCATCATTCGACGGACCGGATGCCACCGGCATCTTGGGAAAAGCATCACGGCCTCTAATCAGGGCCAACTGCGCCATGGCCCAGGCCGCTGCGGCCCAAACCAGGAACACGGGGTACTCCTGGACGTAGCTCAAACGCCGCACAAAGGTATGAAACAGATTCGTAACGACCCAGACGGCCAGCGCGAGAGAGAAAATCAGGATGCAGGTCTTGAGCCAGCTGGGGTCGAAATCACTGCGAACCGACGTGTCCTGATCCAGCCAGAGGCGATAGCGGTTCAGTTGGCGAACGGCCAGGGTCAGGCCCACCAGCGCCAGAAGAACGGCCAACAGATTGAGCGCCGGCTGGATCAGACTGCCGTGCAGGCCGCCCGCCCAGTCCCCCTTGTCCTGCAGTGGCTGGATGAACCAGTACAGGTGATAGATCGCCGTAAGCAGCGCTGGTGCAAAGAGCCAGAGGGTCCATCGCGGAACCCTTCCCTGCGTCAGCGCCTGGGTATAGGCCAGCATCAAGGGGCCGATCGTGAGTGGATGATCAAAGGGTGCAAAGGACAGCCAGGGCCAGGCGTCATAGAAACCTGCAAAGCCGATCATATGGGGCGTGAATACACCGCAGCTCACCAGCATGAAACCTGCCAGCCAGCGATTGGCCAGACGATCCTGTTCGCGTCGCAGCAACAGCACCGCGGCAATCAGCAGCTGGATCACCGCCACGAGCAACAACGCGGTCCGCCAGCCGAAGGCCAGCTCGGGATGGTCGAACATCAAAAGCCGCCCGCCGCAGTCATGAAGCCCATCTTAGCGCGCTCCGCTAACCCTGAACACTGCAACAATTCGTCACCCTGGCAGAGGCGAAGCGACGCTATGCTTGAGCCATGAACGAGAATGGAACGATTCTGATCGTCGATGATGATGAGTCCCTCGGTAGCATGCTGGCCGACTTTCTCAGCGCGGAGGGCTGGAATATTGCCCTCGCTACCGACGGTCATTCGGGGTTGGAACAAGCCACGCAGGACGCGCCCGACGCCGTCGTGCTTGACGTGATGCTGCCCGGGATGGGCGGCTTCGATGTGCTTCGGGCACTGCGACAGAAATCAATGGTGCCGGTCATCATGTTGACCGCTCGCGGTGATGAGACCGACAGAATCGTCGGCCTTGAGCTCGGTGCCGACGACTACCTCCCCAAGCCGTTCAATCCCAGAGAACTGGCGGCTCGACTACGTGCCATTCTTCGACGAGTAGCGCCCGATGATGCCGCCGTGTTGAATCAGGACGGTCTGAACATGGACCGACAATCGCGCCGCGTGACCCTGGACGAGCAGGTCATCAGCCTGACCGGCGCCGAATTCTCGATCCTCGAACGATTACTGCTCGCCCAGGGCGAGGTTGTTTCAAAGGACGAGCTCTGCCGCCACGCACTGGGACGGGAATTGCTGCCCTACGACCGCAGCGTCGATACGCACATCAGCCGGTTACGTGGCAAGCTGGGAGATGCTCGCTCGGGCGAGCCGCGAATCCAGTCGATTCGCGGCCGGGGTTATATCCTGATCGACACGTCCTGATGTCCTCCATGTTCTGGCGCATCTTTCTTGCCTTCTGGCTGGTGATCATTCTCAGTATCGTCGGAACCGTCATGCTGAATACGCGCCTCGATCAGGCGCGCCAGGAAGATGGCCTGACCAACGAGCGGGTCGAGCGAATCGCGCGCGGTGTCCGCCTCCGGGTCCTCCGAGAACTGAATCGAGGCGGGCGGGATGCCCTGGCTCGCTGGGGTCGAACGCAGGCCAGAACCGGTGGCCGAGTGCAGCTACTGATCCTCGATTCCGAAGCCAGGGAGATCAACGATCGCCAGATTCCGCCGGCACTCAATCGGCTGATGGGAGCCTGGCGGAGCGACCGCCCACTGCCCGATCCTCCCCAGGGTGCGCGGCAGCTGGTTGAAGTCGATCACCCACTGCACGGACGATTCCTGATCCTCGCCCTGACGCCACCCCGCCCTGTACTGCTTCGATTGTTTGGTCCGCTCGGGCCCCTCGGCCTACTCATCGTCGCACTGGCTGCCAGCGCCTTGATCAGCTGGCTACTGGCACGGACGCTAAGCCGGCCCATTACACGCATTGGCGCGACCGGCCGTGCGCTCGGGAAAGGCCAGCTCGACGCCCGCGTCGAGACCCGAATCAGCAAGCGTCGAGATGAGTTGGGTGGGCTGGCCAGCGACTTCAACGCGATGGCCGATCGTATCCAGGCCCTGCTGCAGAGGCAGCAGGATCTCCTGCGCGATGTCTCGCATGAACTCCGCTCACCGCTGGCCCGAATGCGGGTCGCACTGACCTTGGCCGAGGATGCAGACAGTACGGAGCAGCGCGACGACTATCTGCAGCGCATGGCGCTGGAAATCGAACGGCTCGATCGGCTGATCGAAGATATTCTTCGCTATGCGCGACTGACGCAGGCGGAGTGGCCGGAGAAGACCCCAGTCGATATCTCATCAATACTGGAAGTGCTCGTGGAATCCGCCGAACTCGAGGCGAGAATTCGCGACATCAAGCTGCGCTATCACGGTCCGGACTCGCTCATGCTGAAGGCCCATCCGGAGCTGCTTGAGCGGGCCTTCGAGAATCTGCTGCGCAATGCCATTGCCCACTCTCCGGACCGAAGCGCAGTGGACGTGACCTTGAGTGGGGACGCGACCCAATTGGAGATCCATGTTCGGGATCGCGGTCGGGGAGTACCCGAAGACAAGCTGGAAGCGATTTTCGAGCCATTTCTTCGCCTCACGCCAGAGCGAAGTGAGCGCGGCCAGAGCGGTGGTATCGGACTGGCCATCGTCAAGGCGGCCGTGGCTCAACATCGAGGACAGGTGAGCGCAAGCAATCGAGACGGTGGTGGATTGGATGTCTGTGTGCTTCTGCCGCGCTCCTGCGATAGCACTTGACGCTTCTTGACCAAACTCGACTGCCTGTGACCCAACGTTGGACGCTGAAAGCGGATGATGGAATCGTCGACGCCCCATCGACACCATCCCCAACCGGAGTAAGACGAATGAACATCAAACGAATCAATGCAACGGCCATCGCACTCACAACCGCACTGCTGCTGTCAGCAATGGTCTGGACGTCGGCGATGGCGAGCGAAACACCGCGACTCGACCGAATGGCAGAGTTTCTTTCCCTCAGCGACGACCAGACCGAGACGATTGCCGGATTGTTCGAAGCGCATCGAGGTCGAATCGACGCACTGCGCGGGAGCAACTCGGACGAGGATCCATGGGCTCTTCGAGAGGAGATTCGGGCCGAACGCCAGGCGCTGGCCGAAGAAATCGGAATGGTGCTGAATGAAGAACAGCGCGCTCGATTCCAGCAGTTCCAGGATCGTCAGCGCGAACGCCGCCGCAGCCGTGAAGCCCGTATCATGCGCGCGATACAGCAACTGGATCTCAGTACGGACCAGCGCTACGCCATCCAGACGCTGATCGAAACCCAGCGCGCCGAGCGACTGGCTCAGCGGGCTGCCTTCAGAGACGAGCTCCAGACCATCCTGACCGCAGAGCAGCTTGCCGAACTGCAATCCATGCGGGAAAACCGACGGGAACGTCGGAATCGATAAACTGATGCAACCCGTCCAGGACCTTCCTGGACGGGTCGTCTGATTAAGAAACGTCCTTGATCAGCCCATTCAGCCGTTCTGCTGTTTCAGAAGATCCCGGATCTCTTCCAGCAGTACCTGTTCCTTCGGGGGTTCAGCCGGAGCGGCCGGCTTTTCCTCTTCCTGCCGCTTCAAGCGATTCATGACCTTGATGGCCAGAAAGATGGCAAAGGCAATGATCACGAAGTCAATGATGTTGTTGATGAACAACCCGTAGCTGAGCAGCACCGCTTCTGCTTCGCCCTCGGCTTCCTTCAGCACCACCGCCAGATCGCTGAAATCGACTCCACCAATCAGAATTCCCAGGGGCGGCATGATCACATCATTCACCAGAGAAGAAATGATCTTGCCGAAGGCAGCACCGATGATGATCCCGACCGCCATATCCACCATATTGCCCTTGACTGCAAACTCGCGGAATTCCTTCATCATGCTCATCGAAACGCTCCTCAATCAATAATCAACGCGCCCCGAGCATACTGCGTCCGGGCTGGATAGTGAAGGCGCTAGCGGTCCCGATCAGCGACGGGTGAACAGAAGTTCTTTCTGTCCGTTGGCCAGCAGCAAGGTCTGCTCGGCGCCGAAACCGGGCATGCTGCGTAACAGGGTCTCGGTGGAATGACGTGGCGCAGGGATCGTGCCGGAATCGTCCGTTCCTTGGCGCCAACGTACCGACCCGCCGCTGACGAGCGACAAGGCGATCGGGTTAGCCGCCATCTGCGTCGCTGACGACTCGATCAAGGCATGAATCTTTCCCTTTGGACCCAGGCGCTCGATAAGAACGCCCATCAGCAACTTCAGTTCGTCGGCCGAAAAGTAATTGAGGAAGTTCCAGCA
>JBCDLQ010000099.1:0-7199 GCA_039414335.1 Pseudomonadota bacterium
CCTCGGGCACCTGCAGCCTGACTTGGCGACCATTGATCCCCTTGAGCATCAAATGCTCTGCCAGATCTCGGGAACTTACTGCAGGCGAGGTGTTGAGACGAACAAGCAATTCACCAGAATCTCCATACTGAGTTGACGAGAGACTGATGCGTCCGGGTACTGTGATGAAATCAATCCTTTCACCAGCCCAGATCGAGCCATTCTGTGCATAGAGCCTGGTCTCGATGGCCAATGTCAGGGGAAGCCCGGCCCAATCTTCGTATTCCCCGGGAGGAAAGCAGGCCAGTTGGTCAGAAGATTCCATGACGCAGTCGACAGAAACCTCAGTGTCGGGGTGCGCGGTTTGAGAAAGATTTGCCGTGATTCGGTCCGAGTCGCCCATGACCATTGGCGCGGTCAGACGGATGTCCAGTTGAAAGCTGTCATCCCAATGGTTTTCGTTCAGGTGAAGGGATTGAATACCTGGTTCTATGGCAATCCAGTCATCGGCCACTGAGGAGTTGGAGATCAGGCTTAAGCCAAGAACAAATAAAGCTAATCTGGTCATTGAATCAATCCAACTAAGCAGGCCCTGGAAGGAGTCTACTAGAGCTGGAAAATTCAAGCTATCTGACCGGGGCCAAAATCTTCGGGGCCAATCATGGCTGACTTGATTCATCACAGCGAGTGGTGCAGTCTGGCCCCGTGAGCGTTCGAGAAAACAAGAAAACCCTGGGCACGTTGCTGCTCGAGATGGGCCGGATCAGCGAGGCCGAGATCGAGCGAGCGCTGGAGCATCAGCGACTGCAGGGTGGCTACTTTGGCCAGGCACTGGTTGATCTCGGTATTGTCGCTCAGGACGAGCTAGAGTTTGGTCTGGCCTCCCAGGCCAACTTCCCCTACATCGAGCCGGATACGCGCCGCATCGATCAGGATGTCGCAGCGCTGGTGCCGGCAACCTGGGCCCAGCGCCACAACGCGCTGCCGATCGAGGTCAAGGACGGCTGGCTGACCCTACTCGTTGACTCACCGCTCAAGCACGGCCTCAGCGGTGAGCTCAATCGCCGCACGGGTCTGTCCGTGAAGCTGGCCCTGTGCTCGGCACGACGCCTGAGTCAGGCCATTCGGACCGTCTACCAGCTCGACCCGGTCAGCCAGAAGCCCGACCAGGTCCTGAGCCTGGAAGCGTTCTGGTCACTGGCCACCTCACCGCCAGCACGGCGCTGGGGTTTGACGATCCGAAACAATCAGGTGATTGGGTGGATCGACCACGGTGCGGAATTCCATCGCCACACCTTGATGCACAACTGGCTGGTTTTTCTCGACCGGATCCTGTCACCGCCGCCTTCGCAGATTCTGCCTGCGCACGGCATGCGCCGCTGGCGCGCCAACGTGCGGCCCGACCAGTCACCGGGTGTAGTCATCGTCAACAGCCTGACCGGTCCCGGTGGGCATGACTTGGAATTCCAGCCGGCCAATGATTTGAATCGCGATCGACTCGTGCTGCCTTCCAGTCAGCAGATCGTGACCTTGAAGCAGGCGATCCGCGGCCGCCCGACCGTGCTGGCGGTGCACAGTCCCAGCGGTCTGGCTGCTCGTGAGCTGGTGACCCGCCTGCCCCAGCTGCTGCTGAAGGCGGATCATCGCTCCGTGTGCATGCTGCGCGAGGGTGTTCATGCGATCAGCGACGACGTCCTGGTCA
Source organism: Pseudomonadota bacterium (assembly GCA_039414335.1). Classification (GTDB taxonomy): domain Bacteria; phylum Pseudomonadota; class Gammaproteobacteria; order Xanthomonadales; family Wenzhouxiangellaceae; genus Wenzhouxiangella. Next base: position 1,682 of record JBCDLQ010000099.1, read on the forward strand.
TTGCCCCGCCGGACGAGAACGAATACGAAGAGACCTTCGATTTCATCGAACGGCTCCAGCTCGACGCCGTGGGCCTGGAAATCGACCCCGTGGAAAACCCGCTCTGGGAACGCGCTATGGCCTTGGCCCCGCTGGTGCTGGTCGTGCTCTCGGGCATGAAGGATGAACAGCCGCTGCCGCCAGGCATCAACTGGCTGCTGGCCAAGTTCGACGAAACGCAGCCGGACTGGGAGCTGATCTGATGAGCTTGATGAGTTTTCCCGCACTCGTCGTCAGTGCGGCGCTGTCGAATGCCCTTCCGCCCAGCCCCGATCAGGTGCTGGAGATACCCGACGACCTGCTGGCGCAAGCCCAGCTCGTCGTTGCCGAACCCGGTGCGTCCCGGGAGCGGCGATTGGATCGCCTGGTCGAGTTCGTTTCCGAGACCGATCACTTGGGTTTCAGCTATCGCGGAGACGCCACCCATACGGTCGGTCAGACCTTTGCGGTGCGGGAAGGCAACTGCCTGTCCTTCACCCTGCTGTTCCTGAGTCTGTCCCGAGCCCTGGGTCTCGAAAGCGAGGCCCGCGAAGTCTCTATTCCGCCGGCCTGGCAGGACCAGGGCGATACGCTCTTCGAGGTCGGTCACATCAACGTGGGCGTCGACACGCCGAGCCGTCGTCGAACGGTGGATTTCGATCCCGACTATCTGCGATCGCTGCGACTGGCCGCTCCCTGGCGAGGGCGTGTCGTGAGTGACGAGCGGGCGCTGGCCCACTACTACAACAATCGAGCAGCGGAGCTCAGTGGCCAGGGTCAGGTCGCGCTGGCAACGCTCTGGATTCAGCAGGCGCTGGCACTCGACCCTACTTTCGATTCGGCCTACAACACCGCCGGCGTGATCCAACGACGCCTGGGTCGGACGGAGGAAGCGCAGCGCTATTTCGAGTCCGCGCTGGAACTGAATGCTGAATCGGCCAGCGTGCTGTTCAACCTGATTGCTCTGGCCGAGCAGACCGGCCGCTCCAGCGGGGCACAAGGCTATCGGGAGCGACTACATTCGCTCCATCCCGATGATCCCTGGTTTCACTGGCAACTTGGCCGCGGCTATCGAACGCAGGGTGAAACGGTGCTATCGCTGGCGGCCTTCCGCCGCGCCTATGAGCTTGACCCTGGCCAGGCGCGATTTGCCCGGGATCTGATGGACACGTTGATTGCAGCCAACCTCCTGACGGAAGCCGTACGAGTAAGGATGCAGCTGGCGCGTTTGTCGAGCGCCACGTCCAGCGCCGGCGGTCTACAAGACCCGATGTCCTTCAAGAAAAAGCCGGACGACTGGAAGTCGTCCGGCTCGAATCACACCACGCTCTATCAGTAGGAGCGCGTTGTTATCCCATTGATCCGATCCCGCTGGCTCAGAAGGGCCAGAGCGACCAGATTTGTCCGACCAGACCCAGGCTGATGACGGCGAGCCCGCTCAGTAGCAGTCCAATCCTTGAGCCCATTCCTATCCGCGAGCGGCTGCGCCAGGTCTGCATCAGGGCGATCACGGCCAGCACCACGCTCAAGGGACCCAGCCAGGCGAACCACATGGCCCAGGGGACCATGCCGAACAGCAGCATGGCTTCGGTGATTTCCGAGGTGGCGTAGGCGGCCAGACCCAGGCCAATCAGCCAGGCAGCGCCCACGCCGGCAGCAAGGAATACCAGCAGTCGGCTGCCGCCGCTCGGTTCGAGCTGATGGCCGTTGAAGCGGCGGCCGACCCAGGCCAAGGGAAGGAAGAAGGCTGCCAGCAGGGTCAGGCCAGCCGAAGCGCCGGCCCAGGCACCGTGCAGCTGGAGCCGGTCTTCGTCTTCGTTCATCAGGGCCAGGGCGTCGGTCATGACGGAAGTTCTGAAATAGGGTGACAGGAACTCGGCAGCCTCTTCCCCATCGTCCACGCACTCACGATCGACCGGCTGGGTCGGGTCGTCGTACCAGCTGTTCAGCCAGTCGCCGGCGCAGGGGATGGAGCGAGTCGGTCCGTGACCGGCGTGCGGGAAGACCACCAGCTCGCCGTTCTCGAAGCCAGGCATGATGTACTCGGCCAGCTCCACCGGCGTGATCGGATCCCAGCGGCCGTTGGCGATCACCACGGGCAGGTCAGTCTCGACGGGAGCGTACTCACTCATATCTCTGAGCGGCAGGCCGGCTTCTCGGCAGCGCTGCGGTGCTTCGGCGGCAGCGGTCGGATGGTTGAAGGCATTGAACAGGATCGGATTGGCTTCGAGGTCTTGTGCTGCGAAGGTCGCCGTTGAGTCCACATAGCCGTCCTGACAGCGAACCGAGGTGGCCATTCCCATGGAAATTCCGATTCCGAAGCCGCCATCGCCCATGCTCACGGCCTGAGCCAGACCTCGGAAGAAGGTGTCGTCATCGGACTCCATGACCCGCGTCAGGCCATCGATGATGGCCGGCAGTGCAGGATGGGTTTCCTGCTCGTACATCAGGCTGAAGGGCAGTCCAGCGATGATCGTCGAGAAGAAGTGCACTTCACCCTGGGGGAAGCTTTCGCTGGCTTCGACTTCGATCGTAACCGGCTTGTCTTCCAGCGCCTTGATCGCTTCCATGTAGCGCGGGCGCAGACCTTCGTAGACGCGGGCGCAGTCGTCCTGGCTCTCGCAGGCTTCGAACAAGCGGTCGAGATTGGCGTTGTGCCAGTAGGAGATCCGCATCAGCTCGCCGAGGTCCAGGGGCACGATGGCGTCGATGACGGCGGCGCGGATGCCTTCGGGGTCGACCTTCATATAGGCCTGGCCCAGCACCGATCCGTAGGAGATGCCCCAGACGTTCCAGTTCTCCAGACCTAGCGCCAGACGCAGGGCCTTGACGTCGCGCGCGTTCTCGAAGGTGTTGTAGCCGGTGACATCGACTCCGCTGGCAATGGCCGATTGGATGCAGGCCGTGGCCTGATTCAGGGAGGCACGATCTGCTGATTCGCGGTCAGCATGAAAGGTGTCGGCCACGTTGCGGCTGCCGTAGAAGGGACAGAAGTCGCCGGAATTTCCGATGCCGCGCTGCTCCAGAATGTAGAGATCGCGCTGGGAGACCAGGCGATGGTCTTTCAGCCTGGCGACGTAGCTATCGACGGTCACCCCCGGGCCACCGGTCAGGTAGATGACTGGGTCCTCACGGGTCTCGACCTCCTCGCCCTCGTGATCCTTACCCGTGGCGGCAATGCGAACGTAGTGGAGTTCGATGGTACGGCTGCCTTCGACCTCGCGGTTCTCCGGCACCTGGATCAACCCGCACTCGATCTCCCCCGGTTCATAGTCGATGCTGCCGGCAAAGGGACAGATCAGTGCGTCGGGCTCGGGCGAGCGCAGCCATTCCATCTCGACGGCCTCGGCCACCTCGACCAGATCGCCTTCATCGACCGCCATCACGTCAGTGATCGGTACTGGCTCGTCCTGGACGACGGCCGCCTCATCCTGGGCCTGAAGATTGAAGCTCAGCACGCCCGCCAGGACAGCGGTCATCGATAGGCGCATCAGCGAATCGGTCATGACTTCCTCAGTTGTGTCACAAAATCAGCTGTGGACCTTAACGTGAGGAATCGGTGCTGGCCAGTGCCGAAAGTCGCGTTGTCGGCCGAGTTTCCGAATTCGGGGCAGGGCTCCCCGCAGGCGTTATGATGGCGCTTTCGTTCTTCAAGCAAAGGGTTTGGACGTGACCATGGACAACCGTATCCTGATCGGCGGTGGGGCCGAGCAGATTCATCTCGACGGGCGCTACGGCAACCGCCATGGCCTGGTGGCCGGGGCAACCGGTACAGGTAAGACGGTCACGCTGCTGGTCATGGCCGAGGGCTTTTCGCGCATGGGCGTTCCTGTGTTTATGGCCGACGCCAAGGGCGACGTGGCGGGTCTGGCAGCGGCCGGTACGCCGCACCGAAAGATTGACGAGCGCCTGGAGACGATCGGGATCGAGGACTACCGTCAGGAGCCCAACCCGGTGGTCTTCTGGGATCTGTACGGGAAATCCGGCCATCCCGTGCGCACCACGATTACGGAGATCGGCCCGACCCTGCTGGCCCGTATGCTGGAACTCAACGATACGCAGGAAGGCGTGCTCAACGTCGTCTTTCGCGTCGCCGATGAATCGGGCCTGCTGCTGCTGGACCTGAAGGACCTGCGCTCCCTGCTCAATCACGTCGCCGACAACCGCAAGGAAGTCAGTGAGCGCTACGGCCTGGTCAACACCTCGAGCATCGGCGCCATTCAGCGGCGGCTGCTGGCGCTGGAGTCGGAAGGTGGGGATCACCTGTTCGGAGAACCCGCGCTTGAATTGCAGGACCTGATGCGCAGCGACCTGTCTGGCCGTGGCGTGATCAACATCCTGTCGGCGGAAACCCTGATCCTCAAGCCCCGCCTCTATTCCACCTTTCTGTTGTGGCTGCTTTCCGAGCTGTTCGAACAGCTGCCTGAAGTCGGCGATCCGGACAAGCCCCGGCTGGTCTTCTTCTTCGACGAAGCACACCTGCTGTTCAACGACTGCCCACCGGCCCTGCAGCAGCGCGTCGAACAAGTGGTGCGTCTGATCCGCTCCAAGGGCGTGGGCGTGTACTTCTGCTCGCAGAATCCCGACGACGTGCCAAATGAAATCCTCGGCCAGCTCGGCAATCGCATCCAGCACGCCCTGCGCGCGTTCACGCCGCGCGATCAGAAAGCCGTGCGTACGGCCGCCGAAACCTTTGTGCCGAATCCGGCGATCAACGTGGTCGAGACCATCACAACGCTGGGTACCGGTGAGGCGCTGGTGTCGATGCTGGCCGGCGAGAAAGGTATTCCGCAGCCCGTGGACCGGGCCCTGATTTCGCCACCGCGCTGTCGCATGGGTGTGCTCAGTCCGGAAGAGCGAACCCAAGTGCGGTCCCGAAGCCCCGTCGGCTCCAAGTACGACACGGCTTTGGACCGCGAGTCGGCCCACGAAATGCTCAAGGAAATGGCCGAGAAAGCGGCGCTTGAAGCCGAGAAGGCACGGGAAGCCGAAGCGGCCGAAGAAGCTCGCCTGGCAGCAGAAAAAGAGGCGGCCAAAAAGAGCCGCGGGTCGCGTCGTCAGAGCGCCGGGGAAGCGTTCTTCAAGTCCACAGTGCGGACCATCGGAACGACCCTCGGTCGTGAAATCTCGCGGGGATTGCTGGGACTGATCAGACGCCGCTGAAGTCCAGCGGCATCCGATTCAATCCGGGTCGAGAAGCGCTGGTCGAGCCAGCGCTTCCGATCAGTCTCAGGCGTAGACCTTGGACTTGCGGAAGGATTTGACCATCAGGTAGTACAGCACCGCGCGGTACTTCGTGCGATTGGAACGACCATAGGTGTCGATCGCGCCCTGGATGCCTTCATCCAGCTTGGGCGAATCTTTCAGGCCCAGTTTCTTGATCAGGAAATTCTGCTTGATGCGCTCGAGCTCTTTCTTGTCGCTCGCCGCAACGATGGAAGAGTCCTTGTTGTAAACGGAAGGTCCGAGACCGATCACAACCTTTTTCAGAAGGTCTACA
>JBCDLQ010000100.1:0-7192 GCA_039414335.1 Pseudomonadota bacterium
CGGCGCGGCGGGCGATCGATGATGGATTTACCAGATTGGGATTGAGCGAACTAGTGTCGTTTACCGTGGAAGCGAACGTCCGGTCGCGGGCGGTCATGGATCGGCTCGGCATGACCCATAGCTGATCGAGTTGATGCCGCGCTGTCTGGGCGTGGGCGAAATGAATCTGCTGCTGCCGCTGATGGCCCGACAAACACAGGCTCACCTACCCGTCATGCTGGCCGCACCACCCTGGATACCCTGCCCTCAGCGTCTGGCGCGTGGCGGCGTTGCGCTCGATCAGCTGCTGATCATTCGCGATGGCAAGCAGGCCTTCTGGGCCGCCGAGCAGGGGCTCAAGAGCGGTCTGTGCGGTCTGGTCCTGCTATGGCCACCCAAGGGGCGCGTGTCGGATCGAGCCGTACGTCGGCTGCAGCTCGCTGCCGAACAGGGCGCGGCGCCGGTGTTCATCTGCTATCGACCCGGCCAGCAGCCTCCGGCTTCGCTGGCCGCCCTGCGCCTGGCCGTTCATTCGGGCCCCGAGCTCGAGCTGTTGCGCGGCTCATCGACACAGGCGCACCGTTTTCATCTGGGTCAGAGCAACATCATCAGCTGGCCCGGCACCCGTCAGGGTGCTCGAACACGCTCCAGGCTCGCGCCTGTCGATCGGTCGCGTCATGGGGCGAAGCGGCAGGAATCTGTTTCCTGATCCATCATGATGGGTGCCGCCGCTCAACTCTGGGCCGGGCTGCATTGCCCGGCACTACCGCTGATGGCCGTCTGGCAGGTGATGTCGATCGATGGCCCATTGGCCGTGCACGATGCCGTGCGCGGTCAGGCCCGTATTCTCCAGGTCAATGCGCTGGCCGGCCAGCATGGCGCTCGGCCTGGGCAGACGCTGAGCCAGGCCCTTGCGGTCGTCCCGCAGCTCCAGACCCGGCCGCGCTGCCGTGATGCCGAAGCCCGACTGCTGGAACAGATGGCACTCCTGGCCTATCAGCACAGCCACCAGGTCTCACTGGCCCCGCCCGACACCGTGCTGCTGGAAGTCGGAGGCAGTCGCCGCCTTCGTGGTGGCCTGCAGCCGCTGCTCGAGGACCTGCAGGATCAGGCCATGGCAAGCGGTCTGGCGCTGGAAATCGGTCTGGCACCGGTGGCGTCGGCCGCCTGCCTGCTGGCCCGCTTCGGTCATCGCGTGCATGACGGCACCCAGCTGGATCAGACTCTGGGCGAACTGGCGATCGAACAGCTGATGCTGAGCGTTGAACAACACAAGGCACTGCGGGGCTGTGGGCTGACGCAGGTGGCATCGATCCTCGCCCTGCCCGCGGCTGAACGTGCCCGGCGCTTCGGCGCCGATCTGAATCACTATCTGGACGAATTGCGCGGCCGGGTGAGCACGCCGCTGGCCCAATGGCAACCACCGGAAGCCTTCAGCCTGCGACTGGAACTGCCGGTCCCCACCGTGCGCAGTGAGGCCCTGCTGTTCGTCTTCAATCGCGCGCTGGACACGCTGGAACGCTGGCTGGAGATCCGCGATCGCGGCCTGAGCCGGCTGCGCGTTCGCATGGAACGTGAAGATGGTGGCCCGGCCAGCCGCTTCGATATCGGACTGGCGCGCCCGGGCTTCGATCGAGCCCGCCTGCTGGAGCTGATCCAGCTCAAACTCGATCAGACCGCGCCTGGCGGCGATATCGACGCCGTCAAGCTCGACGCCGACAGCAGCAGTGAGCGTCGCCCGGCTCAATCGGATCTGCTCAGCGGCATCAATCGTAATGACGCCTGGCCAGCCCTGCTGGATCGACTGGAGGCTAGACTGGGTACCGCCGGGATATCCAGCCTTGCACCCACTGCCGACCATCGGCCGGAACACGCCTGGACCTGGGTACCGCCCGGCACCTCTTCACCCTGTCGGGAAACCCGTCCACGCCCCAGCTGGCTACTGCCCGAACCCCAGGGCTGTCGGCGAGAGCAGCTGGCACTCGAAGATGGCCCGGAGCGTATCGAAAGTGGCTGGTGGGAGGGCCAGGACTGTCTTCGGGATTACTGGATCGCGCGGGACCGCCAGGGTCGCCAGCTCTGGGTCTTTCATGAGCACCACCCTCGCAAAGGCTGGTTCATCCATGGCGTTTTCGGTTGAGAAGCGCCGCTTCCAGCGATGAACGGTGGTGATCAGCCGACCGGAACGGCTTGCAGTACCCAGATCTTTGCCACACAATTGGACGACTTTCGCGAAAAATTGCGAAAAGTGGGCGGCAATGAAACATTGCTGCCGAAACTCACAGGGCCAGGGACTCTTCGACAGCATGTTAGAAGCGAGCACACAGACTCCACCAGCACATCGCGTGTTGTTCGTGGATGACTCGCGCCTGATGCGCTATGCCGGAACGAAGTTTCTCGCCGGCGAGTGTGATCTGATCACCGCCGTCAATGGCGAGGATGCCTGGCAGCGCCTGAACCAGGATGACCAGATCGAGCTGATTTTCACCGATCTGATGATGCCCGTCATGGACGGTCATGAGTTGATCCGCGCGGTCCGCGCGAGCAGCAAGAAGCAGCTTCGGCAGCTACCGATCCTGGTGGTCACTGGCAATGAAGAAGCCAACGCACGCGATCTCGCCCTGAGCGCAGGTGCTACGGCCTTCATTCCGAAACCTTTCAGCGCTGATGACCTGACCGGTGCCCTGCGTGTCCATCTGGAAGGCGATTTGCCGGATGCCCGTCTGATCACCCACGAAGCCGATTACCCACCCGAATCCGGCATGCTCAGCAACGTGCCGGAGCCCGAGTACTACTACCTGCGCATCGAACAAGCCTTCAGCTTCCACATGCGTCAGAACCTTGAATTGGCCCTGATGCACGTCAAGCTGAATAACTATCGGGAAATGAAGCGTCACTTCGGGACGGCCTGGGCCGAGGCGATCATGCGCAATCTGCGCTATTTCCTGCATCGCGAGCTCCGTCAGGAGGACTCGCTGCATCGCACGGCTGATGACCTCTACAGCGTGATCCTGATGGGCACGCACAAACCCGGTGCGCGTTATCTGGTCAGCCGCCTGCGCCGCGCCCTTGCCGGCTCCAAGGTGCGCTTCGCCCGCCAGGAAGTCCCGCTGGCGGTCCGCTTCGGCATCCAGTTCCCCGACGTGACCAGCGACGAGTCCCCCGCTCGCCTGCTTTCGGCTGCTCATGGCCTGTTCGATCTCAGCGGCCAGATTTCTCGCATCGGCTGATTCGAACCAGATCCGACCACAGCGCCAGCGCTGTGACTTCTACGCCAGCTCCCGGCCCTTCGATCACCAGCGGCGACGACTCATAGCAATCGCTTCGGATCTCGATTCGGTTATCCACGTCGGAAATTCTGGCCATCGGATCCTGACGATTCACTGATTGAAGACCGGCCCGTCCGATGCCGTTCGACTCGAGCCTGGCTTGATAGAGAACACGACTGTCACCGTCATCTCGACCCAAAGGCTCGAATGCAGCCAGGATGTCCGCATCGAACTCCCGCAGGCGAGACACGATCTCACTCAATTCGATTCCCTTCAATGGCTCAGGCACGAGACTCTGCTGCCTGATCGAAGACAGCTGCAGCGGGACACCCGCCAGCCTCGCCAGAATGACCAGCTTCCGGGCCACATCCAGACCGCTGAGATCTGAACGGGGATCGGGTTCGCTGAGACCCCGCATGCCCGCCTCCTGCACGGCTTGTGCAGGCGCCCAACCGTTGTCGATCCGCTCGCAGATCAGACTGAGGCTACCGGAGAGGACGGCGCGAATCTCCGTCACCGTCTCTCCCGCAGCATGCAGTCGATTCAGGCTGTCGATCACCGGCAGACCGGCCCCCACCGTCGCCGAAGCGCCGTAACGACCTTCCCGAACGGCCTCGATCAGCAAGGGCCAGTCCGGCCCATCATCGGCTAGCGCCAGCTTGTTGGCGCTGACCAAGTCGATCCCCTGCCGAACCCACTGGCCATGACAAGCGGCCACCTCCTGGGACGCGGTGGTGTCGATGATGACCTGGCGGTCCGAGGCCCGGTGACAGAGCAGCTCTGGCAAGCGAGCCAGTTCATGGGGCTGTCGCTTTGTCAGATTCCGCGCGTCGGTGGTCCAGCACCCATCGTCATGGCTCGGGCGGTAGGTCCAACGAGAATCGATAATGGCCTGCAACGCCCAATCAGCCGGCGCCTGACGCGCGATCCGATCAAGCAAAGCGCGGCCGACACGGCCTGGTCCGATCAGGGCGACGGCCAGCGCCGGCGCCCGCCGAATTCGCGGAAGGCGGGCCTCAAGCGCCAACATGCTGCCGTGCCTTCGAGTCTTCATCGTCAATCGCACGATCGAGTCCTGCCTGCAGGTCAACGATCAGATCCTCTGCAGATTCCAAGCCAATCGAGAGGCGTAGCAATCCATCGGTGAGACCCGCACGCCGTCGATCTTCCGCCGGCATGGCAGCATGGGTCATGGTTGCAGGATGGGCAACCAGCGATTCCACGCCGCCCAATGATTCGGCCAGGGTGAACAGTCCGAGGCCCTCAAGCAGGCGTCGAACGGCCGGTTCCCCACCCTGCAATTCGAAACTGACCATGGCACCGAAACCGGACTGCTGAGTGCGGGCGATGAGGTGGCCGGAATGCGTCGACAAGCCGGGGTAATGAACCGTCGCGACCGCCGGGTGCTCGGACAGGAGATTGACGATCCGCTCGGTCGTGGCCTGTTGTGCGCTCAGTCTGGCGGTCAGTGTTCTCAAACCCCGCAAGGTCAACCAGGCATCGAAGGGACTGCCCGTCACACCGATGCAGTTCGCCCACCAGGCCACTTCGTCAGCCAACTCACGATCGGCAGCCACGACCGCTCCGCCGACCACGTCACTGTGGCCGTTGATGTACTTGGTCGTGGAATGTACGACGAGGTCGGCGCCCAGCTTCAGGGGCTGCTGCAGCGCTGGGGAAAGGAAGGTGTTGTCGACCACCACCCGAGCATTGACAGTCCGCGCCCGCTCGCTGACATGGCGAATGTCGGTGATCCGCAGCAAGGGATTACTGGGCGTTTCCAACCAGACCCACTGCGCTCGGGCGAGGTCGGCCTGCCACCGCTTCGGGTCCTGGAAGTCAGTCCAGATCAGTTCAAAGGCCTGGCGTCGGGCGAGCGCCTCGAACAAGCGAAAGGTACCGCCGTAGCAATCTTCAGGCGCCAGCAGGCATTCACCGGGCTTGATCAATTGCAGTACCGCATGAATGGCACCCATGCCGCTGGCCGTCACGACCGCACCTTGGCCGCCCTCGAGTTCTTTCAAGGCTTGCGCCAGATGATCTCGAGTGGGATTACCCGAGCGGCTGTAGTCGTGCTGCCTGGGTTGGCCGAATTCAGTGAAGGCGAAGGTGCTGGACAGATTGATCGGCGGAATGACAGCGCCATATTGACGGTCAGAGTCCACACCGGTTCGGGCGGCCACCGTCGCCGGCCCGAAGCCTGCCTGACGATTGTCTTTGAAATCATTCATGACCTTCTCCTCGCGTCAGCAGACGACGCAGCAGAAAACGCAGGGCCTGATCTTCCTTCAGGAAGGCGTCATGCCCGTAGGTGGAGTGAAGTACGTGGAGTTGGGACGTGCCCTGGAGCAAGGCATCGAGCTCACGCAGTTGATCCAGCGGCACCAGCTCGTCCGTATCCACGCCGACCAGATCGACTCGACAGCGGATCAAGGCGGGCAAGACATAGTGCGAATCCAGCGACTCTGACAGACATCGGTAGCGCGCGGCACTGACATCATTGCTGTAGCGCCGGCCCTGATGTTTCAGATAGTTGGCCAGTTCGGCACGAGTCTGGTTTGGATCGGCATGTTTGAAGCGTTCGTCGAACAGTGCTGCAGGCCGATAGGTCGTCAGCGCCAATGCTCTGGCCCATCGGACACCCTGCGCCGGGTCACCTTGCGCTTCGCCGAGATCCAGCACGGCCCGTTGTATCTGGCGAAGCGCCTGCGCTGCAGGCCTTGAACAATGCGCACCGCTGATCGCAATCAGATGCTTGAGACGGTGCCCATGTCGCTGAGCGAACGCCAGTCCTACCATGGCACCGTAGGAAGCTCCCACGAAGGCTTCAGCCGCATCGATCCCCAGATGATCCAGCACCTGGGCGATCGCGTCCGCTTGATCATGGGTGCTGATGCCTGTGGCATGGTCCAACCAGTCGACGCTCAGAATCTGCGAGTGTTCCGGGTTCAGCGCTTGACCAGCACCGTAGTGTTCCCGCCACCAGCATTGGACTTGACGGGTTGCGCTGACGCCACCCAGAACGATTCGAAGTGGTGCACCAAGCCGACCGTGCAGTCGGTAGCGAATCGTCAGACGTCGCGATTGGCCGTGTCGGTCCGTGGCCCGCCACATCAAAGCGTCGTCAAGCAATCGAGTTGCGGCCCGAGCGCTCGGAGCAGCAGTCATTGCGGTAGGTAGGATAGCTTTTTCGATTGCGGTCATGACTTCGAGTCTCCCGTCAGTGGTTCACCTGGCAACGTCGAACTCATCGTTGCGGGCGGGAGCGGGACTCGAATGACCTCGATGTCCGGTGACCATGACGATGGCACCAGGGACGCACAAGGACATGCGTGACCTCATCTCTCGGTGGTGTGTGGCTTTCCAGTACACCCCGCAGGAATTGGCACCTGGATCAGCGGATGATCCTCAAAAAGGATCTCAGCTGACTGGTTGCCCCGACGTCAAAGGGCCTGTCCCTCGGTCGGTCTCGATGAGTTGTTGCATTACAGCCTATGGTGGCTTGACCGATCAGACAAAGAATTTCTGGTTATATGGGCTCATTGCCTGTCTACCGGTCCTGCGTAAGCATCAATTCAGGGCATTTGCCGATAGCCATTGAATTGGCAGCGTTTTTGGATAGACTTGTGACGGTCTTTGCATTTTTGTGTTGAATGTCTGATCTGCATTTTTATCTTGAAACGGGTGAGCATCCCGAATCCGGGGGCGACAGATTTCCTTTGGGGAACATGCCCTGCACCGTAGGGCGCGGCAGTAGCTGTGAGCTGCAGCTCGACTTTGAACGTATTTCTCGCGAGCATGCCCGCTTCGAAATGCAAGATAGCGTTCTGCGCATTTCCGACTTGAACAGCACCAACGGCACCTTCGTCAATCATCAGCGGATCGAAGGTCCAACCTCTCTTCAGGCCGGAGATGTCGTCCACCTGGGGAACCATCCTTTCGTC
>JBCDLQ010000101.1:0-7189 GCA_039414335.1 Pseudomonadota bacterium
CATTTGTATAGAGCGCATCCGGAACTTTCAATGTGATAAATGGCAAAGCGTTGGAGCAGTACAAATCAGATTATAGCTGAGGTGTGTCTGGCGTCAGCATCTTTTGGTCTAGAATACCCTGATTTAAAAAAATTGGCGACTTTGCCGCGGGTTCAGAGTCACAAAAGACCGTAGCTGGTGACCTCCGATCCAGCCTAGCATCACGTTGTTACACGCCGAGGCTTCAAGTACGGCTGAAGCGTGCAGAGAGACGATTGTCCAAGGGGAGGCGCTGTTTCACGAACGCCTGCTCGACAACCAGGCGCGACTGGCAGATCGAGGTGGATTCGATCCCTCGGACGATGCGGCCATCCTGGCAGTGCAGGAGCGCATTACCGATCTCTGGCGTGCCGATCAGAGTGCACGAAGCACGGTATTGGGCTTTCCCAGAAACGAATCCAGGGATGTCCAGTTCTGGGCGAATCGCCTCGCGTCGGCCCATGCGATTCGCACCGATCTGCGATCTACGGCCTACCTTGAAAGCCTGCTGGATGACTATGACTGGATTGACCAGGATCGCTTCGGCGATTCGATCTCGGCCCATGCCTGGATTCTCGTGCAGCACGCCGATCATCGCGTCGATCTGCAGGCCGAGGTGTTGGCACGGATGCAGCCCTATTTCGAGAACGGCGGCATTCGACCGGCCAACTACGCCTACCTGTGGGATCGGGTGGCGGTCAATTCCGACCAACCTCAGCGCTACGGCACCCAGCCCATCTGGACTTGCGAAGCGGGCCAGCTGTCATTGGCACCCATCGAAGATCTGGAACGCGCCGACGTCCTGCGCAGCGAACTCGGCATGAACACGGTGGCGCAACAGCTCGAAGAGATGTCCCGTGCCGTCTGCGGCGGGAGTTGATGCCGAATCAGTCAGTTGAATGGGCGGCGACAGGTGGCATTCCAACGCCGAAAGCCGACGCGCGTGCCGTCAGGCTTCTGAGCAATCCAGTCCACAAAGCGCTTGATCTCCGGATGCGTGATCAACGCCTCAACGGTGTTGAACTCTCGCTCCAGGGTCTTGTTGGGAATCGTTGCGTGGAGATGCGCATGGCAAGGGCGGCAGAGCAGGGCGATCCGGTGCTTGACCTCCACGCGATCAAAGTCGCGCTTGTTGCGTCGATTCTTGTGCCGTGTCTGAGGAATCAGATGATGGCGGGTGAGCTCACGGACCTGCCGTGAGCACAGCTCGCATTCGCCTCCCCCTCGAACTTTACTGCCATCCTTCATTCCGACCAACTTACTTCAGGCAGCGGAAGTTTTCGTCGACGAAGGCTCCAGTAGGCCAAGTCTGGTGTGCTCACCCGCAACGGACTAGCAGGGAAACGTGTCAGGCCACGGGTTGGCTCAAGGCAACTTCGGCTTGGGGTTCGGCTTGTGGGCGACCCAGCTCAAAACCCTGCAGGTAATCGCACCGAAGCCGCCTTGCAGTTCGGAGCAGATCCTGATCCGAGATGTATTCGGCCGTCACCGTGATGCCGTTGCGGTGGGCGAGAGCAATGAATTCACCGACCACTTCGTGGGCGTCCGGATTGCTGACCAGGCTCTGGATCACGACGCCGTCGAGCTTGACGAAGTCGACGGCCAGCATCGTCAAGCGATCGAAGTTGGAGTAGTCCTTGCCCAGATCATCGATGCCGACTCGGCAGCCCAGCGCTCGGACGGTACGGAAGAACTTTCTGACGCGGCCTAGATCAGCGATCGCATCGGTTTCGAGCAACTCGAAGCTGACCCGGTCAGCGCAGCCGCTCTTCTTCAGCGAATCGATGATGAATCGCGCCGTATCGGCATGTTCAATGTCGGCGATTGACAAGTTGATGCTGGCGCGCTTGTCGTGATGCTGCATCCATTCCAGGGTCTGTTGGATGATGGTTCGGGTTATTCGGTAGTAGAGACGGTAGCGGTGAGCGATCGGAAGGAAGCGATTGGGGGAGCGCACGATCTCGCCGTGGTCATCGACCATTCGCGCCAGGATCTCATAGCCCTCGATCTGGAGGTCATCGGACCGGAAGATGGCCTGGAAATGGATGCGAATCCGATCCTCATTGAGCGCCTTATCGAGCAAGGCCAATTCCTGGAGGTCATTCTGTGCACCGCGCGCATTGCTCAGTGTCGGGTGATAGACCACAAGAGGTTGACCCGAGGATTCAGCTTCCTGCAGGGCAAGATGGGCATGGGCGAGCAGGTCGCTTGCGGGCTGATGCTCGCCTACATCCAGGGCCACGCCGGTGGCCAATCTGATCTTGAGTTCCGTGTCATCAGGCAGGCGAAAGCCAAATTGTCCGATCTGTTGTAAAAACTGTTTGAAGGCCAGGTCGATATCTTCGGGTAGCGTTTTCGTGTCATGGGCCAGAGCGAACTCATCGCCATGCACTCGGTAGGTCTTGTGACCGGGAAATTCTTTCAGGGTCATGGCGGTCAGGAAACGGCCGAAGCGGCGCAACACCATGTCGCCCACGGCGGGGCCGTAGTGTTCGTTGATTTCTCTGAAACGCAGAATATTGATGATGACTAACCTGGGTCGGTCCATCTCTTCAAGATCTGCCTTGAGTTGATAGCGTGAAGGCAGGCCGGTCAGTTCGTCTAGCGCCAACTTTCTGATCGCTGCCAGTCGGTCCTTGCGCAGACGCCAGAGGATGTATCCAAGTAGCGGCAGGGCGATCAGGCACACGAGCAGGTAGAAGCCCGCCGTGCGCAGCGCCGCTTGTAGGGCTGCATCACCGACTTGACTGATATCTGCGTCCGCTCCGATATAGAACTTCACCCCATCCCGATCGGTCGCCGGTGAAAAGCGCGAGCGAAAGGTACCCCAGCGGTCGCTGTACTCCTCAGTCAGCACCTGGCCCTGGGGCATGCTCTCCGCCAAGGTGTCCTGCATTTCCTCGTAAGCGATGAAATAGCTGGAGGTAAAGGGTCTCTCTCCCCGGAGCTCCTCTGGAGACATCGAGGACAGGACGAAACGCACGATGCCGTCCTCATCCAGGACAAGAGTGTAGAGGTAGGGGGTGTCGAAGGCTTGCGCGAGTTCACTGAGCTCGGTCGAGAGCGAGAGTTCCTCGTCCAGCGGCAGGCTGGCGGCCTCCAGTGCTGTCGCATGCAAGCCTTCGGGCAACATCGACTCAACGGCGACGATCGCCAGATTCAGGCGCTCGTCAATGGCATGAACAGCGCGTTGGCGCTCGGCCTGGAAGACCAAGAAACAAAACACTGCAGAGGTGAGGGTGAAAGCGAAGACGGCAACCAGAGAATGCCTTCTCGTGCGGTCTTGACGATCTTGTGTCTGCTTTGTTTTGGGCGAACTCACGCTGACGAAATCCCCGATAGTGAACTTGCCTTCGCGTCCCATTGTGCCATTGCAGTCAGGATCCTGCCTGCAGGGGCCGGCGATTGATCTCTATTGCTACAGGTCACCCTTCTTTTCCATGGATTTTCCTTCCTTTGACCGCTGCAGCGAAGCGAAGACAAATTCCCGCAGATGGCTTAACTGCTTTGTCATGTCGACCTCAGACAGCACACTTCGGTAGGCGCAAGCATCAATCAACTCCACGATGAAGTGTGCCGTTTCGAGGGAATCTGATGTTCGGCGAAAATCGCCTCGCTCGATGCCTCGGTCTATCAATCCCTGTAGTGCCCTGACCAATTCGTCTCGGTTGCCGAGAAAAAGCGCGCCGATGTCGGGTTTACGGACCGCTTCACTGGTGATTTCAATCGTCAATAGGAGGCTGTCGGGTTCGGCAATCAGCTGCCCGTAGGACTGGATGAACGCCTCCAACAGGGTGGGTGGCTCGTCTTCGCGCTGCAGCAATTTCAGTACGGGTTCCAGACCAGCTCGTTCCAGGGCTGCGATTTCCACGAGCACATCATGCTTACCAGGAAAGTGGTTGTAGAGGTTCCCAAGACTGATGCCGGCTTGCTTGGCGATATCCCGCACGCCTGATTGGTGATAGCCGTGCTCAAGGAAGCAGGTCATGGCCGCTTCAAGAATGAGCTGACGCCGTTGCGCAGCAGCGCGTTCACGCTTTGTCATCTCTGGCTCTTCAATGGAATCAGACATCGGTTTCCTTTAATGAACGAACGATCGTTCATTTATGGTATCATGTCACCAACAGTGATCGACTGGCTGGTCGCCCGGAGTCTAGCAAAGTGTTGAATAAAGCCTCTTCCCATCGAGCGAATCGTCGTCGTCAGTGGTTCTGGATCGGCATGGCGATTTTGATCCTCTTGACCGGCCTCCTGTTGACCTGGGAAGTCGAAGATCCGGTTCGAGTCACTGAATCGACGGCAGCTCAGCAGGCGCCCCTGGTCACGGTCGTTGCCGTGAGCGCCGCAGAAACGACGGCATCCGTGAGTGCTTATGGCGGAGTGCGTTCCCGTTGGAACACGGAAGTTCGGTCTGCGGTCGCTGGTCGGGTCGTAGAGAGGTCAGTGATCGTGCTTTGGCCGGTCAACGAGTAGAAAGGGGTGAAACGCTGTTGGTGATCGAGAAGACCCGTTATGAGTCTGCAGTTGCAGAAGCCGAACTCAATCTGGAGCAGGCGAGACTGGATCACTTGCAGACAGAAAATCAGGTTGTTGTCGCCCGCCGCCAGTTCGAGCGAGAAGGGACGACACCACCCAACGAACTGTCCTTACGCTTGCCTCAGTTGCGCGTCGCCGAACGCGCCTTGGCGGCCGCTGAGTTCCAGCTGCTGTCGGCCAACGAGCAGCTGAGAGATACGACCGTCACAGCGCCGTTCTCAGGCTTCATTACTGAGCGACTGTTCAGCTTGGGACAGACGGTGAGAGTGGGTGAGCCCTTGATGCACCTGGCAGGCAATCAGCTTCTGGAAGCGGTCGTCGAACTCAATCCTGATGATTGGGCGTTGCTTGAGAGGCCGATCGCTGGACAGGTAGTGCGAATGGTTTCTCGGGAGGGTCAACTTCGGGGTCGCGCGGTCATTCGAGACGGCGGGGGCTTTCTCAGTGGAGAAACGCGTCAACCCAGAATTTTCCTCGACATTGCAGATACCGAGGACGGGGTCATGAGCGGCGAATTCGTCCGGTTCGAATTTATGGGGAGGCGATTGACTGAAACGATCACGGTGCCTGAATCAGCGCTCAGTCGCTCGGGATATATCTGGTCGGTCAGCGAGAGTGATCGTCTTGAGCGGTTCAGACCAACGATTCTGTTTCGTACTGACAATTCACTCACGATTGACAGTCCGGAAGGTGAAGGCCCCTGGCGGATTGCGCTTACGCCGTTAGCGTCATTTCTGCCAGGTCTGCGCGTATCTCCTCAGGTCAGGGGGCGCTGAACCATGCATGCACTGACCAGCTGGTTCATACGCAATCCCGTTGCAGCCAATCTGTTGATGGGCCTCATTCTGTTTCTCGGGGTACTGACGCTGCTCTCGATCCGGATCGAGGGCTTCCCAAGAGTGCCGCCCGAGACCGTGGAGGTCACGATTGCCTACCCGAATGCCACGGCAGAACAAGTTGATCGACTGGTAACGCAGAAGGTGGAGCAGGCTCTGGAGGGGCTGGAGGGGGTTCGCAGTGTCAGTTCCGTATCGTTCAACGGTTCGGCCAGTCTCTCGATCAGACGGGCGGCCGGGGCAGATCTGCAGGACGTGCTCGATCGGGTGCGCCTGCGAGTGGATGGCTTGACCGAACTGCCAGAGGAGACTCGCAGACCGATCATTGAAACCAGCGCTTTTGATTTTCCCGCGCTCTACATCAATCTCTATGGTCAGACAGACCCGGCAACGCTGCAGACCTTGGCGGAACGGCTGAAGGCTGAGTTGCTGTCGCGGCCCGAACTTTCTCGACTTCAGATCTGGGGACTGATACACCGAAATCTGAGAATCGAGATTGACCCTGAGCGGCTGCGTTCTCTCGGGCTCGATTTGAGCGACGTGACCCGCCTGATCCAGTCGAATTCGTTGGACTTTCAGGCCGGTCGATTGCGAACTGACGGCGGTACGATCTTTCTTCGTGCCGATGACCGTGCTCGCTATGCTGATGACTATGCGTCCCTGCCCGTGATTGATCGTCGGGATGGGTCAAAGGTGCTCCTCGGCGACGTTGCGACGATCGAGGATGGATTTGAAGAGGGCGATTTTCTATTTCGTTTGAATGGTCAGCCCACCATTGGTATGGAGGTGCTGGTCGGACAGAAGGAAAACTTGCTCGACATCAGTCGCGTCGTGAACGATGTGGTTCACGACTTCGAGCCTCAGCTGCCGCCAATGATTCAGGCGTCGGTCTGGGGCGACAGCGCTGGGTACATCGCTGAGCGACTGGCCTTGTTGCGTTCCAATGGCGTTCAAGGACTCTTGCTGGTCGTCTTGCTCCTTTCGGTTTTCCTGAATGTCCGACTGGCTTTCTGGGTCGCTATGGGAATACCCGTCGCGGTCCTGGGTGCCATCGCAGCGTCGGGCTCAAGCTGGGTCGACTATTCCCTGAACGATGTCACGACCTTTGGATTGATCATCGCCTTGGGCATTCTGGTTGATGATGCGGTCGTCGTCGGCGAGAGCGTTTTTGAAGAGCGGCGAACGATCCGGGATCCGATCGAGGGAACGGAGGTCGGCGTCCGACGTGTGGCCGTGGCCACCATATTTGGCGTCCTGACGACAATTGCCGCCTTCTATCCGATGCTGTTGATCGTTAATGCGCTCGGCAAGGTGCTGGCGAGCTTCTCCGGAATCGTCATCCTTGCGCTCATTTTTTCCCTGATTGAAAGCAAGCTGATCCTGCCGGCGCATCTGGCGCAGGTGTCGATGGAGCCGCGCGGCAGCTCAGTCGTGTCGAGAGGATGGGGCCTTGTGCAAGACGGTGCCCAGTCCCTGCTGAATCGATTCCGAGATCGCATCTATCAGCCGATCCTCGTTCATTCCATTCGGCAACGCTACGCCGTCCTGATTCTATTCCTCGCGGCGGCCATTACTGGCCTGGGGCTGATCTACAAGGGTCGAGTGCAAACGGTCTTTTTTCCCGAGGTGCCGGGACAGCTGATCAGCGTCAATCTGGAGATGGATGCGCGTGCCCCTTTTTCATTGATTGAGGCCAACATCGATCGAATTGAGGCCGTGGGTCGGGCTTTGAATCAGGAGCTGCGGGCTGAGAAGGGTATGGAACGCGCCCCGATCCAGACCTTTTTTACCATCGTCTC
>JBCDLQ010000102.1:0-7174 GCA_039414335.1 Pseudomonadota bacterium
CTGCTCCAGGCGGATGTAGCCGACGCCCTCGGCGAGGAAGGTGGCGGCGGTGACATCGCGCGAGTCCCCCTCGGCGCGGACGAGCACGAACGAAATGACGCCGGTTCGACCGTGAAGTGGCCATAGGCCGGCACCGCCAGGGCGACTCGGGTCAGGGCCTGGTCGATGGGATGCCGATGGTGACCCATCTCGTGTCCCGTATTGACCGACAGCCCCGAGTACAAGCCCGTGGTCACGGCCAGCACCAGCATGGCGAACAGACTCAGATCACCCACCACGAAATAGCTGCAGGCGACGATCAGGGCAATCACGTGCAGTGGCACCGTGATCCAGGTGAGGATCCGGTAGTAGCGGTCTTTCTGCAGCTCGGGCACGACGGCATCCGGTGGATTGCTGCGGTCTTCGCCGAAGGCCAAATCCAGCAAGGGGACCAGCACGTAGGCGAACACTAGGGGTGCCAGTAACCAGGCTTCACGGCCGGTCCAGGCGTGCATTCCGATGGCATAGACCGGCGCCAGCGGATAGACCACGGACATCAACCAGGCGTAGCGCTTGCCGTCGGTGACCTTCGTGGCAGCTCCGGGAGCAGTGCGCCATTGCAGTGCAGTCAGATTCATCGGGCTTTCTCATCATTAACGACCAGTGTGCAGTCTGCGCTTGCTCACCCCGCGGGCATAGGGTAAAACTGGCCGGGTAATGGTCATTTCACGCCAAAACCCACCCGAGAACCGCGAGCTGTCGTTCCCCAGCAGCTATCTGAAGCTGTTCTTGCAGCAGCTGGTTCAAGCACCCGAGGAGCAGCTGGCGCTGTTCCAAACGGCCAGACTGCCCCCCGATTGCCTGGATCAGCCGGCCCTGCCGCTGACTCAGGTCAACGAGCTCGTCAACGCCATTGACCTGCAGCTGCCGCCCGGTTGGCACATCCAGCCCTGCCTGCGTCTCGAACCCGCCCAGCACGGCCCCCTGGGGCTGGCCGCAATCAGCGCCGCCACCCTGGCCGACGCGCTGGCCACGCTGGCACGCTTCGAACGGCTACGAGCGCCGTGGGCGCAGGCGATCGGTTACCGCGACGGCGATCGCCAGGTCCTGGAATTGCGCCAGACCCTGCCCTTACCCGACCGTGCAGCGCTCCTGATGGAAATGAATCTGCTGGCTCTGGCGGGCCTGATCGCTCCCTTGTTGGGACCCGATCAAAGGGAACTGGTCTTCGAGACGCCAGAAGGCGAACTGCCCTGGCAGGCAGCACTCGAAGCGGCCCTGCCCGGCACACTTCGGCTCAACGCAGGACGGCTCGCATTGAGCCTGCCTCAATCGGTGCTGCCGCGGCCCTGCCTGCTGGCCGATGCCGAACTGCACGACCTCATGTGTCACCGCTGCCAGCGTCTGCTTCGCGATCCGGGAGAGCAGACCCTGGCCGCCCAGGTCCGAGCCACCCTTCAGGAACTGAGCGGGCCCGATCAGAAGCTGGCCGTTGTGGCCGAGCGCCTCGGCCGCTCCGCCCGCAGCCTGACGCGCCACCTGGCGGCGGAATCTCTCACCTTTCGCCAGCTCGTCGACGAGACGCGACTCGCTCAAGCCCGCGAGCTGCTGCGCCATTCCCGGCTGCCGGTTGCCGACATCGCCTGGCGGCTGGGCTATGCCGACCCCTCCAACTTCAATCGCGCCTTCCGCCGCTGGACCGGCCATAGCCCAGGAGAAGAGCGCGAGACCGCCTCCTGAACGGATCAACACATCGCGCTGGCTTGCATGTCCCTGAAGTGCAACCGATAATTGCCGACGATCAAGTCATTGAGGGGGCCGCACAAACGGCTTTCCGAGATGCCTTCAAGGGGTTGCTCGACGAACAGTGACGATTGGGTCCAATCGACCGCAAAGTCCCGTTCGTCTCGTCACCCGTGACTGGATTCATGCGTTCGCCAGGAGGGCGACACCGATGACTGCAAGCTTCATTCGCAACACCACGCTGCTCGCGGCACTTCTGCTGATCGCTCCGGCCGCACTGGCCCAGGACCGCCACTGCCAAGGCGGCATCGG
Organism: Pseudomonadota bacterium; assembly: GCA_039414335.1. Lineage (GTDB taxonomy): Bacteria > Pseudomonadota > Gammaproteobacteria > Xanthomonadales > Wenzhouxiangellaceae > Wenzhouxiangella. Next base: position 2,035 of record JBCDLQ010000102.1, read on the forward strand.
CGAAGACGAATCCAGCACGCCGGACACGGCTTTCGAACTGCCGCGCGACGGCACGGTCATCCACAGCCGGACCCGCCTGCAGTGGGCGCAGTGCGCGATGGGCCAGAGCTGGAGTCGCGACCTGTGCGAAGGCCAGGCCACCTCCATGACCTGGGAAGAAGCGAACACGGCCGTTGATGCCCTCAACCAGAACGGCGAACTGGCCGGCTACACGGACTGGCGCTTACCCAGCCGCGAAGATCTCGAAAACATCGTCGAGCTGTGCCGTGAGGCCCCGGCGATCAACGAGAACATCTTCCCGAATACGCCCTGGGCCGGTTTCTGGACCAGCAGCCTGGACACGGAAGAAGAAAACCATGCCTGGTTCGTCGGTTTCTATTACGGCCTGGCTTTTGAATATGACCGCGGTTCCAGCTACCGCGTCCGGCCTGTTCGCAGCCGCTAGATCCCAGCCCCATCTCATTCGTGCCCCAGCCACGCCCGCGCTTGCCCGCGGGCGCTGGCAGAGGCACAATGTTCAACCGTTGAACGCTCTCGCCTCGAGGAGGCTTCGGGCATGAGTCAGGCTCAGATACAAACAACTTCCCGCCATTGGCATGCGGTGTTCTGCAAGCCGCGCCAGGATGCGCGCGCTGAGGAACATATGGGCAACCAGGGTTTCGAATTGTTCAGACCCATGGTCAGGACGCGCGTGATCCGTAGTGGTCGGCCCAGCGTGCGCACGGAATCGATGTTTCCGCGCTACCTGTTCGTTCGGCTGGGTCATGGCGTCGACGACTGGAGCACGATCCGTTCGACCCGGGGCACCGTTGGCCTGGTTCGCGTCGGCGAGGAAACGCCGATCGTGCCCGACCGCATCATCGACGACCTGCGCGGGCGCTGCAATGACGAAAACGTGATCAATCTGGCCGGCGCTATTGACTACCAGGTCAACGATCCGGTGGAAATCGTCGACGGCCCCTGCACCGGCCTCCATGCCCTGTTTCAGGCGCGGACCGGCGGCGAACGCGTGATCGTGCTGCTGCAACTGCTCCAACAGGAACGCCCCATCGAACTCGCCGAAAACAGCATTCGCCGAGCCTAGACCTTTCGACACGCTGCAAGGATCGCCCCATGACCACGCTGGACCACTCCCCGTTCAAGGCCTATGACCTGCGCGGTCGCGTTCCCGAGTCCCTGAACGTCGAGCGCGCTCACGCCATCGGCCAGGCCTATGTCGACATCATTCAGCCCCAAGGGCCCGTTGTCGTCGGTCGCGACATGCGCCTGTCCAGCCCCGAGCTGTCCGCCGCGCTGATCGAGGGGCTGCAGGCCGCGGGTAGCGACACGATCGACATTGGTCTGGTGGGTACGGAGCTGGTTTATCACGCCGCATCCAGGGCTGGCATGGGCGGCGGCATCATGGTCACGGCCAGCCACAATCCGGCTGACTACAACGGCATGAAGATGGTTCGCGAGCGGTCGATTCCCATTAGCGCCGATACGGGCCTGAAGGACATCGAAGCGGTTGTTGCAAAGGGACAGAGTAAGCCTGCCGCCGTCAGCGGCCGCGGCGGCGAAGAAAACGTACTCAATGAGTATGTCCAACGCCTGCAGGCAGACTTCGACCTCGATGCGCTCCGGCCGATGAAGCTGGTGGTCAATGCGGGCAACGGCTGCGCCGGGCCGAGCTTCGATGCCTTGGCAGCAGGGCTGCCCTTTGAAATCCAGCGACTGCACCACAATCCCGACGGCACCTTTCCCAACGGCGTCCCCAACCCGCTGCTCCCGGAGAATCGATCCGAGACCAGTGACGCGGTGCGCGCCACGGGCGCAGATTTCGGCGTGGCCTGGGACGGTGACTTCGACCGCTGCTTCTTCTTTGATGAAAGCGGTCGCTTTATTGAAGGCTATTACCTGGTGGGGCTATTCGCGGCGTCCATGCTGGAACGCCATCCCGGCCAGGCGATCGTGCTGGACCCGCGCCTGACCTGGAACACGCTGGATCAGGTCGAACGTGCCGGCGGTCGGGCGCTGATCAACAAGAGCGGTCACGCCTTCATCAAGGAACGGATGCGGCGCGAAGACGCGCTCTATGGCGGCGAAATGTCAGCCCATCACTATTTCCGCGATTTCGCCTACTGCGACAGCGGCATGCTGCCCTGGCTGCTGATGGGGCAGATCCTCAGCGAACATGATCAGACCCTCGGCGAAATGCTCGACGACCGCATCCGCGCATTCCCCTGCAGCGGCGAGATCAATTTCTCCGTCGAGGATACACAGCGCACCATCGATACCGCCCTGGCCCACTATCAACCGCAAGATCCCGTGCTCGACCGCACGGACGGCATCAGTCTGGAGTTCGCCGAATGGCGCTTCAATCTGCGCGCCTCGAACACGGAACCGGTCATTCGCCTGAACGTGGAAACGCGCGCCAACCCCGCCCTGCTGGACGACAAGGTGGGCGAATTGAGCGCGCTGATCCAGAGCAGCTGACCTCGCCCTTGACATCGCTTCGTCACACATCCGGTCGTGAATAACTGTCACACTGGGCGGTTGACGAAAGCCCCATTCACCGAGACGATCTGAATCATGCGCATCACCATCATTGGCACCGGCTACGTCGGCCTGGTTACCGGCACCTGTCTGGCCCAGGTCGGCAACGACGTGGTCTGTTTGGATACGGACCAGAACAAGATCGACATTCTCAACGACGGCGGCATTCCGATCCACGAGCCGGGTCTGGAAGCCCTGGTCGCCGCCAACCGCGAGGCCGGTCGGCTGCATTTCACAACGGATATCGAGCACGCCACGGCCCACGGCCAGATTCAGTTCATCGCGGTGGGCACCCCGCCGGGAGAAGACGGCTCGGCAGACCTGAGCTACGCCCTGGCCGCCGCGCGCAACATCGCCAGCCATATGGACGAGTACAAGGTCATCGTCGACAAGTCGACGGTTCCGGTCGGTACGGCTGATCAGGTCGAGGCCACCGTTCGCGACACGCTGGAACAACGCGGCGCGGAGATCGACTTTGCCGTTGTCTCGAATCCGGAATTCCTCAAGGAAGGGGCTGCCATCGGCGACTTCCAGAAGCCGGACCGGGTCATCATTGGTGGCCGCGACGAACGAGCGCTGGAGATGATGCGCCAGCTCTACGCGCCCTTCAACCGCAACCACGATCGCATCATCTGCATGGACACGCGATCTGCCGAGCTGACCAAGTACGCCGCCAATGCGATGCTGGCCACGCGCATCAGTTTTATGAACGAGCTGGCCAACCTCGCGGAACATCTGGGTGCCGATATCGAACAGGTCCGCCAGGGCATCGGTTCCGATCCGCGCATCGGATTCGACTTCCTCTACCCCGGCTGCGGCTATGGCGGCTCCTGTTTCCCCAAGGACGTCAAGGCCCTGATTCATACAGCAAAGGGCACGCCCGTTGGCGGACTTCAGATTCTCGAAGCCGTCGAATCGGTCAACCACGATCAGAAACGACGACTCGCTGCCAAGGTCCGCGCGCGATTCGGCGATGACCTCAAGGGCCATCACTTCGCGCTCTGGGGCCTGGCCTTCAAGCCGCGCACGGACGACATGCGCGAGGCCTCCAGCCTGGTCCTGATCGACGAACTCATCGAGCGTGGCGCGACCCTCTCGGCCTTTGATCCGGAAGCCATGGAGACGGCACAGCGGGAAATCGGCGAGCGTTCGGAATTGCGCTATGCCAACGGTGCGCTGGAAACGCTGGATGGGGCCGATGCGCTGCTCATCGTGACCGAATGGAATGAATTCAGAAGCCCGGACTTCGAACAGATCAAGTCACGCCTCAAGACCCCGACGATCTTCGATGGGCGTAATCTGTTCGAACCCGATCAGATGAAGGCCCTGGGTTTCGACTATCACCCCTTCGGCCGGAACTGCGCCTGAAACCGAGCAGACTGAATGAATGAGCCAATGAAACAATCCTGCACGCTGGTCACCGGATCGGCCGGTTTCATCGGCTCGCACGTGGCCCACGTGCTCCTCGATCGCGGTGAGCAAGTCATCGGGCTGGATAACCTCAATGACTACTACGACGTCCAGCTCAAGCAGGATCGGCTGGATCGATTGCTCGCGCACCCGGCATACCACCATGTTCACGCCGAACTGGCCGACCGAGAAGCCATCGAGCAACTCTTCGCCGACTACCGACCCAGCCGAGTGGTCCATCTGGCTGCCCAGGCCGGTGTTCGCTATGCCGCGAAGAACCCCCATGCCTACACCAATAGCAATGTCACCGGCTTCCTGCACATTCTCGAAGGCTGCCGACACGGGGGCGTTGAGCACCTGGTCTTTGCCTCGACCAGCTCGGTCTACGGCGCGAATGAGGCGATGCCCTTTTCCGAGCATCAGTCCACGGAACATCCGCTGACGCTCTACGCGGCGACCAAGAAGGCCAATGAAATGATGGCCCACAGCTACGCCCACCTGTACGGCTTTCCGTGCACGGGGCTGCGCTTCTTCACGGTTTACGGGCCCTGGGGACGGCCGGACATGGCGCTGTTCCTGTTCACCCGCGCGATCTTGAATGATGAACCGATTCAGGTCTTCAATCATGGACGCCACAAGCGCAGCTTCACCTATATCGACGACATCGTCGAAGGCGTGGTCCGGGTACTGGATCAACCCGCACGCCAGGACGCGCAATGGAGCGGCGAGTCACCGGATCCGGCCCGCAGCAGCGCGCCCTATCGCCTGTTCAATATCGGCAATGAAACCCAGGTTGATCTGCTGCGCTACATCCAGGTGCTGGAAGACTGCCTCGGTAAGAAAGCGGTGATGGAAATGCGGCCACTGCAGCCGGGCGACGTGCCCGACACGGAAGCCGATGTCAGCGAACTGATCCAGGCCGTGGACTATCGGCCCAAGGTGGATGTCGAGGCCGGTGTTGCCCGCTTTGTCGAGTGGTACCGTGCCTACTATGAAGTCTGAGACCACAACGATATGAGCCTTTCTCCCATCGCCTCACGCCTGCAGGAGCTTGAGGCCGGCAATGCCTCCATTGCCGTCATTGGCCTGGGCTATGTGGGCCTGCCGCTGGCGGTCAACTTCGGGCAACAGTTCAAGACCATCGGCTTCGACATCAAGCCCGAGCGCATTGATGAACTCCGCGCCGGTGTTGATC
>JBCDLQ010000103.1:0-7169 GCA_039414335.1 Pseudomonadota bacterium
CCTTGCTGATGTAGCCCACACAGGGTGCCGAGCAGCGATTGATCTGATATTGCAGGCAGGGCCTGGATCGATTGGAAAACACGCTGTCCCGGCACTGTCGGATGCCCATCAGCCGATAGATCTGGTTCAGGGACTCCCGAACGGCACCTGCGCTGGAATAGGGTCCGAAATAGCGGCCTGGTTTGGACCGATTGCCTCGGTAGAAACCGATTCTGGGAAATTCGTGCCGCGTATCGATGCGTATCCAGGGATAGCTCTTGTCATCACGCAGATTGATATTGAAGCGCGGCTTATGCGATTTGATCCACTCGTTCTCAAGCAGGAGCGCTTCGGCTTCGGTTCGCGTCAGGCTGACCTCCATGCTGGCAATCTTGCGCACCATCAGATTGATGCGGGCACCCTTGTCTCGGGATGCGAAATAGCTGCCCACGCGACGACGGAGATTGCGAGCCTTGCCGACGTAAAGCACCTTGCCGTCGGCGTCTTTCATCACATAGACGCCAGGCCCCGTGGACAGGCTCCTGGCAAAGGCCGGACCGTCGAAAGCACTCATCAGCAGGCAGCAATGATCTGTTCGACCAGCCGCTGCGCTGCTGCATCCAGCATGTCCAGAACCCTCTCGAAACCCTGATCACCGCCGTAATAGGGGTCAGGCACCTCCTCCAGACCATAGTCCGGAGCCAGCGACATCAAGAGCTCGATCGAAGCGGCCGCTCGGGTCGGTTGACGACGCTGAAGTTCGGCCAGATTGGCTCTGTCCATCGCAAAGATTCGATCGAAGCGGTGGAAATCGGTCTCGACGACCTCGCGCGCCCGAAGATGCTCGAGTTCCAGACCCCGCAAACGACCATGATGAATGGCACGGGAGTCAGGCGGTCGACCCTGATGATGGGGAATCGTGCCGGCTGAATCGAGTTCGATCACCAGTCCGGCCCGCTCCAGCCGATCGGCAAAGACGGCCTGGGCAGTGGGTGAACGACAAATATTCCCGAGGCAGACAAAAAGTATGCTTTTCATGAATTTAAGTTTATTTCTTCAAGCGAAATAAGACTCAAACGCTGGACAACTCCGTGCGCAGTCGATTGAGGTCCTCCAGTGTATCAATGCCAATGGGAATGGGCTCGACAGCCTGTGCCGTATTGATCCACCAACCCGCTTGCAGCCCCCGCAGCTGCTCCAAAGATTCCAGGGCCTCCAGCGGACTCGATGGCAAAGCAGGCCAGGCTTTCAATGCATCAACGCGGTAAGCGTACAGCCCGACATGGCGTCGAGCAGCCTCCTCCGGCCAGGCACCGTCTCGGACGCAGGGAATTCCGGATCGCGAGAAGCACAAGGCGCGTCCATCGTGAGTCGCCAACAGTTTGACCACGTTGGGGTCTCTCCAATCAGCCTCTTTGTCGATTGCGGTCCATAGCGTCGCCATGCGGGCTTCGGCGCGTCGATGAAGCAACCCGGCTACCTGGTCCAGGCAGGCCGTGGGCATCAAGGGTTCGTCCCCCTGGAGATTGACGACAATGGCATCATCCGAGAGCTTCAGCGCGGAAGCCGCCTCGACCAGCCGATCGGTACCCGAGAGATGATCCTTTGAGGTCATGACGACCTGCCCGCCCGCGGAATGAACCACGGCGGCAATTCGGTCGTCGTCCGTCGCCACATGAACCGTCGCGGCACGGCTGCCGAGCGCGCGTTCCCACGTGTGGAGGATGAGTGCTCTGCCATTCACGTCGGCCAGCATCTTGTCCGGCAGGCGTTGTGACGCCAGACGCGCCGGAATGATCACGTGATAGGCCTGGGAAGAGTCACCGGATCCAATCGGGCTCATGCGAATTCCTCAATGTGCTGAAGCACCGCCGAGATTGTCTCCTGCGGCAGTCGGGCACGAACTTCGAGAACGTGCAGATCCAGCGCGGCACGCCAACGGTCCAGTTTGACCGCATCCTTGGCTGTTGTCAGCACCGGTGGAGCAAGACCATCCAGATCCGACTTCGTGTAGCAATGATGATCGGGGAAGGCATGAAGACGGACCCGGATCCCCAGGGAATGAAGGCTTGCTTCGAATTGCTTCGGATTGGCCAGAGCACACAGGGCGTCGATCGACCGGCCTTCCCAGGCAGCAAGACTTTCATCGAGGACGCCTTCCGGGCTGCGGATTCCGATCACTTCAAGCTCAAAGCGTCGCGCACCAGGCCAGTCCAGACCCTCGCTCTTGATCAGGAACTGATCCACCGAGTCCAGGCGCGACAGCGGCTGTCGCAAGGGACCGGCTGGAATCAGGTGCCCGTTCCCAAACCCCCGCGAGCCGTCAACGAGACAGATCTCATGGCTGCGTGGAAGCTTGCGATGCTGCAGACCATCATCGGACACGATGACCTCTGCACCTGATTTCTCAATGGCAGTAGTCATGGCGCGATGTCGATCCGGATCGACCCAGACGGGCACCTTCGTCGCCCGGGCGATCAGGAGCGCTTCGTCACCACTCTCAAAAACGTTCGACTCCCGTCCAACCAGCAGCGGATAGGCCCCAGCCTGCCCGCCATAGCCTCTGGAAATCACGGCCACCCTATAGCGCGATTTGAGCGCGTCCACCAGTGCCATCACCGCGGGCGTCTTGCCGCTGCCACCGGCGTTCAGATTACCGACGACGATCAAGGGTACGGGCGGTTTCTCCGAGGGACGCGAGAAGCGGTTCGCGGCCAGGCCACGGTGCAATTGCTCCAGTCCGCGATAGAGCAGTGGAGGTTGTTGAGACGAATACCAGACCGAATTGAGATGCCGTTCCAAGCGGGATCTCAGGCTCATGACGCTGGATCCTCGAACTGCAGGCGATGCAGATACTGATAGAGACCGTCGGAGCGCTCGATCAAGTCTTCATGGCGACCGACTTCCACGATTCGCCCTCGATCGAGCACCACGACCTGATCAGCACGCTGAACCGTTGCCAGGCGATGAGCGATCACCAGTGCAGTCCGATTGGCCATCAAGGCATCCAGGGCCTGCTGGACCTTGCGCTCGGACTCGGCATCCAGCGCAGAGGTCGCTTCATCCAGCACGAGAATCGGCGCATCCTTCAGCAGCGCGCGGGCAATCGCCAGGCGCTGACGCTGACCACCCGACAGCAAGCTACCGTCTTCGCCAATCGGCGTATCCAGACCCTGTGGCAGTCGCTCGATGAACTCCAGGGCGTTGGCCTGACGGGCTGCTTCGATGATCTGCTCTCTGTCCACGGAAGCGAGTGCGCCGTAGGCGATGTTGCCAGCCACCGTGTCGTTGAACAGCACCACGTGCTGACTGACCAGTGCGATCTGTCGCCGCAGTGCGTCCAGCTTGAAGTCATCCAGCGCCGTATCGTCGATGCGAATCTCGCCCTGCTCCAGACCATAGAAGCGGGGCAGCAAGCGGACCAGCGTGCTCTTACCTGAGCCGGAACGCCCGACCAGTGCCGTCACGCTCCCCGGTTCGAGTTTGAGGCTGATGTTTTCCAGCACCGGCGTCTCGCCCTCGGGATAACGGAAACTCACCTGATCGAACTCGATGGCGCCACGGACTCGGTCCGGGGCAAAAATGCCTGGATCCGGCTCTGCCGGTGCATCAAGCACCTGAAAGATGCTGTCGGCTGCTGCGATGCCCTTCTCGATGACCACATGCATCTTGGTCAATCGCTTGAGCGGCGGAATACAGGCCACCATGGCGGCCAGCACGGACATGAACACCCCGGCCGTGACGGCTTCGCGCATGAAGTCGCTGGCGGCAATGACCAGTAGCACGATGACCGCCAACCCGGCGGCCAGCTGGATCATGGAAGACGATGCCAGCTGCGTGGCCGACAGGCGAAGGTGCAGGCCGCGATTGGTTTCGTTGATCGCCTCGAAGGCCTGTCGTTCCTGGACCTGACCGCCGAAGATCTTGATGACCTCCTGGCCGTTGACCGCCTCTTCCGTGACATGGGTGACATCGCCCATGGAATCCTGGATGCGGCTGGAAATCTTGCGGAAGCGACGACTGATCACCGTGACCACCAGGCCGATGACGGGCACGAGCAGCAGCATGGCCAGGGTCAGGCGCCAGGACTGGATGAGCATCACGCTGACCAGAGCCACCACCGTGAAGATATCGCGCATGGAGCCGATCAGCGCCGTCGTCGCCGCCTGCGCAACCTGCTCGGCGTTGTAGGTCACGCGAGAGATCATCTGGCCTGAGGACTCTCGGTCGAAGTAGCTGGCCGGCAGATTCAGATAGCGAGCGAAGAGCTCTTCGCGCAGATCAGCGATCAATCGACGGCCGACCCATTCCATCCCGAATACGCCGCCGAAGTTACCCAGGATGCGAACGACAACAGCCACCATGACCAGACCCGGCAACCACCAGCTGAAGGTGGGGTTCGGATCAACGATGGTGTTATCAACCAGCGGTCGCAGCAGATAGAAGAACAGGCCTTGCCCCGCAGCATCGAGTGCCACGGCAAACACAGCCAGGAAGAACACCAGACGATGCCGGAACAGATAGGTCAGCAGTCGACGGAAGACGCGACGGCCGGTCGGAGCGCTCACGGCGGCGACCCGCTCTCGTCCACCGCCGCGATGGTCAAACGTTCAACGCCTTCTGCCGCCGCCGCATCCATGACGCGCACCACCAGCCGATGAGCTGCGGCACCGTCTGCTCGGATGACCAGCGTGGCTTCCGGCTGCGCGGTAATGGCCGCACTGATTGCGGCCTGGATGGTCGCCAGGCGATCATCCGCCAGCTGATTGTCGTTGACGAACAGTCTTCCATCATCGGTCACGACCAGCTCGATCAAGGTCGGCAGATTTTGTTGCTCTGCGCTACTGGCCTCGGGCAGTTCAAGACTCAGTAAGGACTGTCTTTCGAAGGTGGTCGAGACCATGAAAAAGATCAGCAGCAGAAACACCACGTCAATCAACGAGGTGAGATTGATCTCCGGCTCTTCCTGTTCTTCTTCGTACAGTTTCATGCAGCGCTTCGTAGTATGACCCGACGCTTCAGGCCGTCGAATTCCGGCGTCGTGGCGATTGCTCGATCGTGGCCATCAAGGTCAACGCCTCCTGCTCCATTTCCAGCACGTAGGCACGAACTCGCCCGCGGAAATAGCGATAGAAAAAATAGGCCGGAATTGCAACGGTCAATCCAGCTGCGGTCGTGATCAGCGCCTCGGAGATTCCGCCGGCCAGCTCATTGGGATCACCCACGCCCTGGACCATGATCGTGCTGAAGACCTTGATCATGCCGACGACCGTACCCAGCAGACCGAGCAAAGGCGCCATACCGGCGATCGTGCCCAGCGTATTAAGGAAGCGCTCCAGCTCATGAACCACGTGGCGTCCCGTGTCTTCCACTGCCTCCTTGATCACCTCGCGCGCGCGATCACGATTATCCAGCGCCGCGCTCAGGACCCGCCCCAGCGGCGACGAGCGTCGGAGTTGTTCGATGTGCTTGGCGTCAAGCTCGTGTTGCTGCGCCCACCGGCGAACCTGACCGGGAATGGCCGAGGGCATGACGCGCGCCGAGCGCAACGCCAGGAAACGCTCGATGATGATCGCCACAGCAATCACGGAACAGAGAATGATCGGCAGCATGAGCCAGCCGCCGGCAAGCATGATCTCGAGCATGAAGGATTCGAATTCCTTGGTCCTGGGCACCGAGTGCCGATGACCTTGAATGATACCGGGTTTCCGGTAGTGAGTCGTTGGAAGGGCGTTAAGGGCAATCGCCCTCCGGGTGCCAGAATCGGCTCGAACGACCCAGCGCTGAGACAATCGACGGGGGCTGTCCATCCTGCAGGCGAAGCGCGAGGGCGCCGCAGCGTCCCGTCGACAACAGAGCGACGTCCTGAGCTTCGAGTCGATCAAGCAGCTCCGGATGCGGCCTGCCCCAACGATCGTGTCGCTCGTTCGAGGCCAGAGCCAGATGCGGCCTCAATGCCTCGATGAAGGACATCGAGCCCGCTCTACGATGGCCGCCGTCAGCAAGGACCAGCACGTCGACGTCCAGAACACTGTTTTCAACAAGCAAGCGGCGCTCCACGCCGGCATCGATACGCCCGGTCAGCAGGATCTTGCCGCCTGGTCCTTCGATCATCAGCACGCAAGAGCTGTTGGGACCCAGATCCGGCAGTCCTGGAGACGGATGCAGAAAACTGAAATGATAGGCATCACTCATCCACCGAATCGTCGATGTGCAGGGAACGCCCTGTCCTCCAATGGCGCTGAAGTGCTGCGTGGCCGGCACTTGATCAATGACCGACGCCAGTCCACCTCGGCTGCCGCCATGCAGGCTGGATACCACCAGGCGATCGATACGAGACCGCTCCAGGTCCGCAAGCGCCGCCGGCAATAGTCGCCCGATGGCATCACCGCCGTCACCATCACCCGGACCCGTGTCATAGAGCAGTAGCTCGGACCGAGTCTGAATAAGCACTGCCTGGCCATTGCCCACATCGAGCATCTCCAGCACCAGTTCATCTGAATCCAGCGGGGGTGTCAGCGCGGGCCAGATCACGGGCACCAGCAGTCCCAGGCCCAGCCACCTCGCCGGCCAGCCCGGCGGGCCGATCAGCCACAAGGACCCGAGAACGCCCAGCACCATTGCTGCCAGTGATATCGACGGCCTGACCCGTGTGGCTGGGCTGATGGCCTGCAGCCACTGCAGATAGTCGATCAGCATCTCTAGCCCCATCTCGCAGAGCCAGAGGAATGCAGTGGCAGGCCAGTCCAGCGCAATCATCACTAGACTCATGAGCAGGCTGGGAAGAATCCAGAATCCGACCAGAGGAATGGCGACGAGATTCGCCGGAAACCCCATCCACTGCACCTGATTGAAGACTCCGGCATTCAGGGCAATCAACCCCAGACCGATCATCAACTGCGATCTGAGCAGTCCCGACAACCATGCGCGAAAGCCCGATCCCTGATTCGGCCGCCATGCAAAGGTCCAGATCAGTACGGCTACGGCCGCAAAAGACATCCAGAAACCCGTTGCCAATGCTGCGAGCGGATCGAACAGCAGCACGCCCGCAAAAGCGAGCAACAAGGCATGACCCGGCAATAGCCCCCGGCGCAGCAGAACGGCTCCGGCGGCGATCACCAGCATGATCAGCGCGCGCTGGGTCGGCAGCGTCAGACCAGCCAGTAAGGCGTAGGCCAGCGCCGCGGCCA
>JBCDLQ010000104.1:0-7102 GCA_039414335.1 Pseudomonadota bacterium
ATGATGTGTTGGCCGGTAGAGCGCGATCAGAAACTCATCACCGCCATGGCGAGCGACAAAGTCGATCTCCTTCAGGACCGAATTGAGACGGCTGGGAATCTGGCACAGCAACTGGTCACCGAAGCGATGACCCAGGGAATCGTTGATGTCCTTGAACTGATCAAGATCCAGAAACATGATGGCCAGATGCTCGTCGCTCTCGAGGGAGGCGGTGATCATCCGTTCAAGATGCCGGCTGGCGCCGCTGCGATTGGGCAAGCCCGTCAGGGGATCGTGAGTCGCCAGAAACTCCAGTTCCTGCTCAGCCAACGTACGCTCGCGAACCTCACGTTCCAGCCGCCGATTACTAGCGCCGGTCTGTTCCGCCTGGCGAGCGGCCGACAAACCGAGATAGGTAATACTCGACAGCAGTATGGACAGGGCAATGCCGACCAGCAATGCCCAGTTCGGCAGCGCTGAAGCAGCCAATTCAACGTCACCGACGTTGAACGCAAACTGGAAGTAGAGTCCTTGCGAGACACCGTCGGCATCCAGATAAAAGCCTGGGCGCCAGTTCGTGTCATCGGGCCAGGCCTCGACTGGCACAGGATAGACCTGACGTCCCTCGATCATGGCCCGCAGAGACAAATCCTCTCGCACGATGTCCGACAGCAAACCATCGATCGCGTCCGGAACCGACAGCACGGCTGCCAGAAAGCCGAGATGAGACTCACCCGCCCCGATCGGGTTGATGAAGGTGATGCCGGCCCGGCCGTCCTCCTGCATGAAGGGATCGGTCACGACCAGATTCCCACTCAGGGCCGATTCCTGAAGCCGGGTCTGGATCGCATCATCCAGTATCAGCAGAGCATCTCCAGCAGGCCTCGCCTGTCCGAATTCTTCGCTCCAGAGCAACTCGAAATCAGGCCCGAAGACCACGAGGGCGCGGTAGTAGGGGTGATCGGATTGATAGCGACGGGCATCATCCCGCCAGTTGCCTTCGCTGGCCAGCTCGGCCTGCAACAGGCGCCCGGCCATGCGCTGTTGAGCCTGGATTTCAGCCGTGATATTGGCCAGCAAATCCGAGCGCACGTATTGGGACCGGTCCGTGAGCGATCGCTCCTGGGACGCCATTTCCGTCGACCTGAGGCTCTGATGGAATGCAATGGCACTGATCGAGCCGATGACGACGATCAGCAGCGAAAACACCAGGGCCAAGGGCCGATTGAAGGCGCTGGACGAACTCATCGTCCGGGGCCGATTCCGGTCATTCGCGTGGCGATCGCTGCGGACAATGAGGAGACCATCTGGGTATGGGGAATAAGGGTCGAAGTGACCATCGGTGCCGAAGTATAGCCCAGCCCCACTTTCCAGCACCCTGCTAGACTTGACGATCCCTGTGGTCTGAGTCGTAGTGGCGTGCATGTTGGAAGTTTCGCAACCATGATCACCCGTTTTCTCGGTGCCGTCGTCCTCGGAATGCTGGTCGGCCTGATCACCTATGAAGGGCTGCTGGCTGCTCATGCTTTTTTGTTTCCACACCAGGCACTCATCGAGTCCCTGATGACCGTCGGCGTTTCGCCGGGGACTCTGCTCAATCTCTGCGTGTATTGGACGATCGGCGCCTGCGTCTCTGCGCTGATGGCCAGCGCCTGGGCCCGCAGCCATTGGGCCGGAGCGCTTTGTGCAATGCTCTGGTCATTGCCCTTGCTGCTTCTCATCGGACTGAGCCCGCAACCCCAGATTCGGTTGCTGCTGGCCTTGGGCGTGAGCAGCCTGGCATGGCCTGTCAGTCAGCGCCTGCTGGACGTCAAAACGCCCTGATCCGGCTTCTTTCAGAGCGCCAGTCTGCGATATAATGCGCTTTTGGTGTCTGGCCGTTACGTCCGAGCGACGGCCGGTTTTTATTTGCAAGGCCTGGCCAGGTTCGAGGTTCACCCGACGTGTCCGAACAAGACGACAAGATCTTTATCAAACGATTCAGCCTCGTGCTGGTCGCACTCGCCGTATTTACGCTGGTGATCATTTTCCTCTCAATCGCCATCCACTCGACCAAGGAATTAAGCGTTAACACAGCCCAGACGGAAGCCAAGCTGGCACGACTTGCCCCCGTTGGAGGTGTGTTCGCTGGTGATACCGGTCGTGCGGCTGCACAGGCCGCCATCGCCGCGGCGCAAGCCGCAGCACCCAGCGTCGCCTTTGACGGTTCCCTGGACGGCGGCATCATCTACAACGGCGCTTGCAGCACCTGTCACGAAGTGGGAGCGGCTGGCGCACCCCAGCTCATCGCCGCAGCCTGGGAAGGCAGAATCGGCCAGGGTCGGGATGTATTGGTTGAACACGCCATCAATGGCATTGGCACCATGCCGGCCAAGGGCGGTCGAGCTGATCTGACCGATGAGCAGGTCGCAGCCTCAGTGGACTACATGCTGGCCGCTGTTCAGTAAACCGAATCGACCCGTCAAGCGAATCAGGGCGGTACTTTCGAGGCCGCCCTTTTTCGTTGGTGTTCCGTTTCGCGATGCACCGTCTCGAACACATCGACGAACAAGGCATCGATGTCATCCGACCAACCCTCCAGGCGGCTCAACCCTTGTCGCAACGGGCTCGGGCGACCATGGCGCCGATCAATGCCGTCAAAGATACGCTGCAGCATGATCGGATCGTCATAGCGGGTCCAGAGCTCGTGGTCCCTGGCCCATCGCGAGAACTGGACCAGTCGCGCTGGCAGCTGTTCCTCATGCCTCGCCAGCATGTCATCAACCTGCTGCCCGAACTCGGGAAGCGGCGCGGGACCAAGTCGTGACCAGTGACGTGTCAGCATGGTGTCGAAGAGCACGTCGAGGACAATGGGGCCGTAGCGCCGCCAGGGCCCACCCCATTCGCTGACCAGCGATCGGACGCCAGGATGCTGATCGCACAAGCGATCAACCTCTCGATGAAGACGAACACCAGCGGCCCAGGACTCGGGAAGCTCCGCCAGGGCGGCCTGCCCCTTGACGTGGTCGCCGAGGAAGGCACCCAGCCTCAGACCCTCTTCGGGACCCGCCAGTACCAGATGGGCGAGGTGGTTCACTTGGGGAGAAGGTGTCGGGGCATTACGGTATGATGAGGACCCCGTCGATCTGAGACAAGTTCTGGAGCTCGGTCAAGCGTGCTTGATCCCGATCACTTTCCCGAAGACATCCGAGAATTCTCGCTGACCGGTCCCGCGGGTCAGCTGGAATGCCTCAGCGACATGCCTGAAGCCGGAACAGCCGTTCCCGCGTCCGT
This sequence comes from Pseudomonadota bacterium, assembly GCA_039414335.1. Taxonomy (GTDB): domain Bacteria; phylum Pseudomonadota; class Gammaproteobacteria; order Xanthomonadales; family Wenzhouxiangellaceae; genus Wenzhouxiangella. Next base: position 3,253 of record JBCDLQ010000104.1, read on the forward strand.
TGTACTGTGCCATCCGCACCCGCTGCACGGCGGCACCATGCGCAATAAGGTCGTCACCATCATGGAACGTTCATTTCGTGAACTCGGGTTGGCCACCGTGCGCTTCAACTATCGCGGCGTTGGGGAAAGCGAAGGCAGCTTCGACGATGGCAATGGGGAGACCGACGACCTGCTGACCGTGGTCAAGTGGCTCAGGACAGTCCAACCGGATACGGATCTCTGGTTCGGGGGCTTCTCCTTTGGCGCCTACATTACCCTTCGGGCCGCACAGGATCTTCCCGTCCGCCAGCTCCTGAGCATCGCTCCGCCCGTCGAACGATATGGGTTTGAAGACCTTCATCCGCCCAACTGCCCCTGGCTGGTGGTCCAGGGTGATGAGGACGAGGTCGTGTCCGCAGAAGCGGTCGAGCGCTGGGCCGATCAGCTGGACCAGCCGCCTGACCTGGTGATGATGGAGGGCGCAGGCCACTTCTTTCACCGCCGTCTGATGGATCTGCGCGGCTTGATCAAGAATCACGTCCAGGCCAATCTCCCCTGACCACCGCCTCAAACGGCTGACGAGAACGGCTGATCTTGAACACACGCAAAACGCCCGGCCCCTACGAGCGCTACCAGCACCAGGTCGACTCCGGCCAGCTGATCCCCGACATGCGTCAGCGTGAACTGGCCGACCTTCTAGATGAACGTTTCCGGGACCTGACGCAGGCACCGCGCCCCTGGTGGCAGCGCTGGCGTTCGTCCTCTGGCCCCGTCAAGGGTCTGTATCTCCATGGCCAGGTCGGTCGCGGCAAGACCATGCTGATGGATCTTCTCGCGGATAGCTTGTATGCCTCGGGAGAACCGGTCTGGCGTATTCACTTCCACCGATTCATGGCCCATGTCCATGATCGTCTCGCAGCGTTGGACCAGCAGCGCAACCCACTGACCCGTGTGGCCCAGGAAATCGCCAGCCAGGCGCGCACGCTCTGCCTGGACGAATTCCACGTCACCGATATCGGCGATGCAATGATTCTTGCCGAACTGCTGCACCAGTTGTTCGAACTGGACGTGGCCTTGATCACAACCAGCAACACTCAGCCTAGCCAGCTTTACGCCGATGGACTTCAGCGCGCCCGCTTTCTCCCGGCCATCGATCTGATTGAACGTCACTGCGATGTGCTGGCGCTGGATGCTCGCGAAGACTATCGGCTGCGCGAACTGACCCGTCATCCGGTCTTTTACTGGCCCGAAGCACCAGAGACCCTGGAGAGCATCGAGCGTGAATTCCAGGCGCTGGCCGCCTGCGAGACGGCAGGCCCTCATCAGATCGACGTGCGAGGGCGCTCGATCGACGTCTTGAATCGAGCGGGGTCGCTGGCCTGGTTCACCTTCGAGGCCTTGTGCGAAGGCCCTCGGGCCGCGGCGGACTATATCGAACTGGCGCGCCGATTCAGCACCATGATGATCAGCGGCGTGCCCGTGCTGGACGACACCAGCAACGACGCGGCCCGTCGCTTCATACATCTGATCGATGAATGCTACGACCGGTCCGTGAAACTGATCATCTCGGCCGCAGACGCGCCCGAACGGCTTTACCAGGGAACGCGCTTGCAGGCACCCTTCGAGCGCACCAGTTCACGATTGATCGAAATGCAGAGCCATGACTATCTGGCTCAGGAACACAAACCCTGAGTTCAGCTGAGCCGAGTCAGCCGGGTCCGGACACATCACCTGGGGCATCCACATCCACCAGCGTTTCGATCACATGGCCGACGTAAGCGTCAAAGGCCGGCTCATCCTTGTCGGCGACCAGTGACTGGGCCTGCAGATGCAGGTAACCCACATAGGAGGAGTAGACCAGGGTGGCGCGATGGCGGGCCTCATCGGTCGCCAGACCCAGCTGACGGAAGGCCGCCGTCAGATACTTGATTCGGCGCGCCGTGACGCGCTTGATGACCGGACCGACCTGCGGATCGTTAGGCATGGCGCAGAGCGCTACATAGATGCTGTGGGTCAGGGTCTGGCGACTAGTCCTCCAAACGAACTGCGCGAGGCGCTCGGCGGGCTGCGTATCTGCTTTCAGCGCTTGCTGCAGGTGGAAACGGTCCTGGTTCTCCCAGCGTGACAAGGCGCGATCAACCAGATCGTCACGGCCTGAAAAATGCCAGTAGAAACTGCCCTTGGTAATGCCGAGGCGGCGAGCCAGCGGTTCGACGCCGAGTGCGCTCAGACCCTGGTCAGCAATCAGCTCCAGAGCCGCCTGCTCCCAGTCTTCGGGCGTCAGCGTGGCCCGTTCGGGGGCAGATCGATTGGCGGTTGTGGATTTGCTCATGGCCGGGAATCATACTCTCGTTGTCAAGCGACGACTGACGGCGTTTCCGGGCGGATCTGAAACCGCTTTCAATCGAGTCAATACAGCATTGACTATCGCCAAGGGTAACCCCATACTCCTGCGTATGGAAGCAGTAAGGAAACTTAACGACGACGTTCGTCGACGCCAGATATGGACAGACGACGGCATTCGCCTGAGCTTGCGCTACTACGGCGATGATCGCGCACCCGTCATCCTTATGGCCCACGGCTTCGGGCAGACTCAGTTTGCCTGGGAAAACACCGGCCGACGACTGGCCGCAGCCGGTTGGCAGGCCGTCAGCTACGATGCCCGCGGTCACGGCGAAAGCGATCGTGCGCCCAGCGGCGAATACGATTTTGAGCAGTTCATCGAAGATTTCCGCCGAGTCTGCGCCTCCCTGCCCCACCCGCCTCTGGTCATCGGGGCCTCAATGGGCGGTCTCGGCGCGCTGCTGGCGCATTCCGAAAAGCCCAAGGTCGAGCTGGATTCACTGGTTCTGGTCGACATCACGCCGCGCTGGGACGAACGCGGAGTCAACGCGATCCTGGCCTTCATGCGCCAGAATCCGAACGGCTTCGACTCACTCGAAGCGGCGGCAGAGTCCGTGCGCTCTTACCTGCCCCATCGGCGTCGAAACAGCAATCCGCCGGCCAATCTCAATCGCAATTTGCGGCAAGCGTCTGACGGCCGCTGGTACTGGCACTGGGATCCAGCCATGCTGGCCCTGGCGGAAAAAAGCAGCAACCTGCAGTCCCGCCTCCAGTCAGCGAGCCGGCGCCTGAAGCTGCCGACCCTGCTCGTCACCGGCGGCCAGAGTGAACTGATCGGTGGGGAACACGCCGAGGAGTTCCTCAAGCTCGCGCCCCACGCCGAACACACCGAAGTCAACGACGCCAGCCACATGGTGGCCGGTGACGCCAATGATCGATTCCTGAGTGCCATCATGCCGTTTCTCAAGCGGCGGGCCAAACACGGAGAACAGAAGTCATGATGATTGCCCTTTTCCTGGCCGCTCTGGCCGTGGCCGGACTGGCCTGTGCCTATTTCAAGACGGCCATACCCGTCTGGACCGGCGTCATCGGCGCCGTGCTGCTGGGCTTTTCCGTCGCCGGTGAGCCCAACTGGTGGCTGCTGAGTCTGAGCTGGATACTGTTTGCCGCCGTCGCCGTACCGCTGAACTACCTGCCCGTGCGGCGACAGTTCATTACGGGACCCATCCTCGACACCTTCAAGACCATGGTGCCGCAGATTTCGGACACGGAGCAGGTTGCACTGGATGCCGGCACCGTTGGCTTCGAAGGCGAGCTTTTCACGGGGCGCCCGCGCTGGTCTCGATTCATCAAGCAGCCGCTCCATGAATTGACCACCGAAGAACAGGCATTCGTTGATGGACCGGTCGAGGAGCTGTGCGACATGGTTGATGAGTGGGAAGTGTCCCACTATCGCGCGGGCTTGACCGACAAAGCCTGGGAGCATCTGAAGTCCAATGGCTTTTTCGGGATGATCATTCCAAAGCGC